>NZ_JBNGCO010000068.1:15589-27083 GCF_049974805.1 Baaleninema sp. | reverse complement strand
ATAAGACGGGTTAATTTGATGCTTTCATCAATGGCAGCGTTATTGAAAATTGGTAGAACTTCCATCGTCCCTACGCTCGGCGTAGGGACGCACCTTTCGGACGCTCGGCGTCGAGTCGTCAAACACGGGGCGCAGAGCGCCTCAACTCCCGTTCCCACGCCGAGCGTAGGAACGATAAGACGGGTTAATTTGATGCTTTCATCAATGGCAGCGTTATTGAAAATTGGTATAAAACCTGGCATCCGTCAAAGCTGTACGTCTTCAGCAAAACCTCAATTAATTGGGGTGAAAACTGTCCTTTCCAGGGAAGGAGATTGCGGCGGGTTTTGTCTTCAATATTGAGTTGGTCTTGCGGAATTTCGGTGTTATCAACGGGAGGAAGCCAGCGATCGATCGGAGAGTTCAGTTCGACAACCATGAATTTCGGGATGCGATGACAGGGTTCGATCGTAACCCAAGACGTTCGGTGGCGTACTTTATCGTACCATCATCCCCCCAACCCCCCTTGATAAGGGGGACTATGAGAGTAAGGGGGGCTATGGAGGGATGCGGGAACCTGCATCGGACTTCAGCCCGATTTCCTCCCGCATCACAACACCCTACGGTTAACTGTCTTTGACGGGATTTCGCGCTTCGATCGCCCGAATCGCCCGTTTCACACTTTCGGGTAAAATCACCACCAAACTCTCGCGGGGGGCTTCGTCCAACGCCACGTTAATCGCCTTCTCCTCACTGAGAATCGACTCATAACGACAATCCGGGTCGATTTCCTCAATTCCGCGACAAATCAAATCCGCCGCTTCTCCCCGAGGCCGTCCCCGCGTGTCGTCGTCTTCCTTAACAATAATCGAATCGAAGATTTTCGCCGACAGCCGACCCAACTCCAGAAAATCCTCGTCCCGACGGTCTCCCGGTCCGCCGACGACGCCGATGCGTTTCCCGGGCCAGTTGCGGACGAACCCGCCCAACGCTTCGTAACTGGCCGCATTGTGGGCGTAATCGACTAGGGCGTGATAGTCCCCCATATCGAACAAGTTCATCCGTCCCGGCGTTTGACCCACCGAGGGCTTAAACGTCGCTAATCCGGCGCGAATCGCCTCTAACTCCAGCCCTTGGGCGTAAGCGGCCGCACAGGCGGCCAAAGCGTTGGCGATCGCAAACGGGGCCATTCCCTTCAACGTCAGCGGAACTTCTTCAGCCTTCGCCACCCGAATTCTGTCACTTCCGTCCCACACCGTCAAAAACCCGTCTTGATAGACCGCCGCTTTTCCGCCGTTTTTCGTATGTTCGAGGACGATCTCGTTTTCCGGGTTCATCGAAAAATACATAATGTTGGATTTGACGTTTTTCGCCATATCCGCCACTCGGAAATCGTCAGCGTTGAGAATTGCGTAACCCTCCGGTTTCACCGCCTCGGCCACCACCGCTTTCAAACTGGCCATCTGTTCGATAGTGTCGATATCGCCGATTCCCAGGTGGTCGGCGGCCACGTTCAACACCACTCCCACGTCGGATTCCTCAAAAGCCAAACCCGCCCGCAGAATTCCGCCTCGCGCCGTTTCCAACACGGCCATTTCCACCGTGGGATCGCCGAGAATCAAATTGGCGCTTTGGGATCCGGTGTTGTCTCCGGCTTCGGCCAGATAGTCGCCGATGTAAGTTCCGTCAGTGGTGGTATAACCGACCGTTTTCCCGGTTTGCTTGCAAATATGGGCGATGAGGCGGGTGGTGGTGGTTTTCCCGTTGGTTCCCGTAATGGCGATGATGGGGACGCTGTGGGGGGTTCCGGGGGGAAACAGCATATCCAACACCGGGGCGGCCACGTTGCGAGGTTTCCCTTCGCTGGGGCTGACGTGCATTCGGAAACCGGGGGCGGCGTTGACTTCCACGATGACGCCGTCGTTGTCCCGTAAAGGTTTGGAGATGTCTCGGGTGACGATATCTAAGCCGATGATGTCCAAGCCGACGATTTTCGAGACGCGCTGGGCTAACCAGCGGTTTTCCGGGTGGATTTCGTCGGTGCGATCGATGGCGATTCCGCCAGTACTCAAGTTCGCCGTCGCCCGCAAATAGCAAATTTCGCCTCTCTCGGGGATGCTGTCGGCGTCGTAACCCTGTTTGTCCAACCACTGCAAACTAATGCGATCGAGCTTCAACCGGGTCAAAACGTTATCGTGACCGTCTCCCCGTCGCGGGTCGCGGTTGGTTTCTTCGACCAATTCGGCGATGGTGGATTTTCCGTCACCAACCACGTGGGCGGGAACCCGTTCGGCGACGGCCACCACTTTTCCATCGACCACCAACACGCGATGGTCGCGTCCTTCGTAATATCGTTCTACGATGACCGATCGCGTTTTCGATTCTTCACTAGCGGCGTCGTAAGCGTCTTCGGCTTCGGACCACGATCGCACGTTAATCGTAATTCCCCGACCGTGGTTTCCATCGAGGGGTTTAATGACTACCGGATAGCCCCCCACATCTTCGATGGCCTCTTCGAGTTCGTCGAGATAGTGAATCACCGTTCCTCGGGGAACTGGAATTCCCGCATCGGCGAGGATGGTTTTGGTTCCTTCCTTATCGCAGGCCAGTTCCACGCCCAAAATTCCGCTGTTATCGGTGAGGGTAGCTTGAACCCGTTTCTGATGAATTCCCGTTCCGAAGCGAATCATCGCCCGGGCGCTTAACTGGGTCCAGGGAAGGCGTCGGTATTCCGCTTCCTTCACCAGGGCTTCCGTACTCGGTCCGAGTGCGGCGTCTTCCCAGATTTCTCGTAAATCTGCTAAATCTTGTTCCAGTTCCGCCTGGGGATAGCGTCCCGTCTCGACGAGACTACTGCACAGGCGCACCGCCGCCCGAGCCGCGTAACGCCCAGCTCGTTCGTCTTTGTATGCGAAAACGACGTTGTACACTCCGGGGGTAGCGGTCGATCTCGCCCGCCCGAAACCGACTTCCATTCCGGCTAAGGTTTGCAGTTCCAGAGCCACGTGTTCGACCACGTGACCCAGTAGCGTTCCGTTTTTGACCCGTTTGAGGAAGCCACCGTGATGGCCCGGAGAACAGAAATGTTCTTCGATACTCGGTAGGGTTTCGACGAGCGCCTCGTAAAATCCAGAAATCGTGTCTGTCGTTCGCTCTGCCAGATTCTCGAGGTCGAGTCGCACGACAATTAACTTATGACGGCGAATACTCCAGTAATTCGGGCCGCGTAAGGTGAGGATTTTCAGGATTTTCATAGGGATAACCAGAGAATCTAGCCGGAGCAGAGGGGAACTATACGTGAATAATATAGTTTAGTTTCGATCGCTCGATCGTCTGTCAACTGTTCGTGACGAACACTCTCGACAATTGATAATTGAGAGTTGATAATTGATAATTTTTCCCGCTCTTTCCCTCTCCCCATCTCCCCATTACTCGCCCGATAGCCGCTGAATTTGGTTCTGGGCGGTATTGTAGCAATCGACTAAGCCGCGATCGAGGCAGGATTGTGCCGCCCGTTGGTAGTCGGAAATCGCCCCTTGGATGTCGTTGAGTTCCTCGCGAACGTTGGCGCGGTTGAAGTAGGCGCTGGCAAAATTGGCGTTGAGGCGAATCGCTTGGGTGTGGTCTTCGATGGCTTTTCCGTACTCTCCCATGTCTGCGTAGACGGAGCCGCGATTGCTGTAGGCGACGGGGTTGTTGGGACTCAGGGCGATGGCCTGGGTGTAGTCTTCTACCGCCCCGGCGCGATCGCCGATAGCCGCTTTCGACAAGCCCCGATTGCTGTAGGCTTTGGCGTTGTCGGGATTGAGTTCTAGGGTGCGGGTGCAGTCGTCGATGGCGTTTTGATACTGTTTCAAGTTGAAATTCGCCACGCAGCGATTGTTGTAGGCCGCCCAGTCGTCGGGATCGAGTTCGATCGCCCGAGTACAGTCGTCTACCGCCGCTTCGTATTCCGATAAATTCAACTGAACGCTACAGCGGTTGACGAGGGCTTCTACGTTATCGGGATAGAGGTCGATAACTGTGCTATAATCTTCAATTGCCCCTTTGTAATCGGCGAGGGCAAATCGCGCCCGACCGCGACTGTAGTAGGCATCAGCATTTTGGGGATCGACGCGAATGGCTTGGGTGTAGTCGGCCATGGCCGCTTGTTTGTTCCCCGCCGCCGAATAGGCCAATCCTCGATTGAGATAGGGATAGGGCGAATCGGGATTGTTGAGAATGGCTTGGGTGTAGTCCTGAATCGCCGATTGATAGTCCCCCAATTTGTAGGACACCAAGCCGCGATTGTAGTACGCATCGGCGTCGCTGGGCGACTGTTCTAAAACGCTAGAAAAGTCTTGTATGGCGGATTCTAGCTGTCCCGAGTCCATATGCGCCAAGCCGCGATTGTAGTATGCGTCTGCGTTTTCGGGATCGTGCTGAATCGCTTGGGTGTAGTCGGCGATGGCGGCGTCGTACTCGCCTAAATCGTAACGAATGTTGCCCCGTTTGTAGTACGCATCGGCATTTTGAGGATTTTTAGCGATCGATCGATCGAATTCTACCAACGCCCCAGCGCGATCGCCGTTTTCGATTTTAGCGACGCCACGACGGTAAAACTCCCACGATCGACTTTGATTCGGACGTTGCCAAGCCCACACCGACCCCGCCGCCAAGGCCGCCGCCAGCAGCGAGGCCGCCGTCCACCGACGCCATCCCCACGGTCGCGTCAAAAAGGCGATCGCCCCTTGAGCGCGACTGCGGGTCTTCCCCTCTTGACCAACGGTTTCGTCCTCCTCAGAGGAAGACGAACCCTCTGCTAATTCTCCGTGTTCTCGGCCGAATCGGTCTAAAATCGGCTGTAAGTCTTCTAAAACCTCTTCGACCGACTGATAGCGTTTGGCGGTAGCATACTCCACCATTTTGTCGATAACGGCGCCCAAATCCTCCGAAACTTGAGTTCGCTTGCGCCAGTTCATCTGTCCCGAATCGTCTTGTAACTTGGGCAGATTGTTGGCTGAAATCCCCGTCAACGCTTGCACGGCGATGGTTCCCAAGGCGTAAATATCGCTGTTGTACTGGGGGTTGCCCTGAAACTGTTCGATGGGCATATACACCGGGGTTCCGGCGGCGATCGTGCGCAAGCGATCGTCTTGCGCCAATTGTTGACTGAGAGCTTTCACCGAGCCGAAATCGATCAACACCAACTCGTTATCGCGACTGCGGCGAATGAGATTGTCCGGTTTAATATCCCGGTGAATGACTTCGCTTTGGTGGACGAACTGAAGAATCAGCAAGACATCCCGCAGCATTTTCGCCACCGCTTCTTCCGGTAACGGCTGACCGGGGACAATTTCTTCGCTGAGGGGACGGCCGTCGATGTATTCTTTGACCAGATAGAGGCGATCGTCTTCCTCGAAATAGGCCAGCAGTCGGGGAATGCGATCGTGACTTCCCAAGGCTTCGAGGGTTTCTGCTTCCTGCTCGAACAATCGTTTGGCCGTTTGCAGCGATTCGACGCCCCCTTTAATAGGAGAGAGTTGTTTGACGACGCATTTGGGCAATCCCGGCCGTCGCATATCGGCGGACAAAAATGTTTGTCCGAAGGCTCCCGACCCCAAAATTTTAATAATGCGATAGCGTCTGTCTAGCAGTTGACCGATCGAGCGCATGACTTTCCTCGGGACGATGTAACCATAGAACGCAATCCCTGAAGTGGCGAGCGTGTGGCCGGCCGGAACGTCGTATCGCCACGCCGTCGGACTTTCTAGTTCTTGCCGCTCGTCCGAAGTTCTTCCAAGGTTGACCTCCTCAAATCCTGCGATCGCCCGCGTCACCCATCAACTCGTCGATCGCGACTCCAACCCCCCGGCTCCTTTTTGATTATATTGCACCACCTTCGAGTCCTTTGACAGGTCGTAAAGTGCTGCTTTACGCAATTGTCGCTCTCGTCGCTGCTGACGCCACAGGCGCACGGTTCGCAGCGTTAGCATATAACTCACCAGAGCGACGACGGTTCCCACGACCGAACTCCCGACGAACAAATCGGCGATCGCTTCTCCCGTTTCCGAGAGCAGTCCGTCGAGGGAGTTCCATTCCGTCAGGTTGACCTGGAGATTCGAGCCTAACAAAAACCGCCCCACGTGAAAGTTAATTCAATAAATGGGCAAGTACGTCAGGGGATTGCTAATCCAAGTTCCGGCGGCCGCACAGAGTTTGTGTCCCCGTACCACCACCGACAGCAGGACGCCGACGAGGGTTTGGACGCCAAAGAGCGGAAAACATCCGGCAAAAACGCCGGCCGCGATGCCGCGAGCCAAGTATTCCGGCGGGTCTTGCAAGCGCACCAAGCGCCAATAATAATATCGCAGCATTCGCCAACTGCGCTGTCCGAGCCGGGAAAACCACTGAACGAGTTGGGGTATAGATGCGATCGGGCGTATCATATTTGCGATGTACGAAGTAAAACGTCGAGTTTAAAGTCGATTGTCAAAAGCTATCGATCGAACGAGACGATGGAAAATCTTATAAATTTCCCGCGCTTTGAAATTCGGGCTTTCTGAGCTGTCCAACGTTATCAATTATCAATTGTCAACTATCAATTATCAACGTTGATGTCCGAACTGCTTGCACGAGGCGATACCATCGCCGCCATTGCCACCGCTGTAGTTCCCCAACAAGGGAGCGTCGGCATCGTGCGCCTGTCCGGGTCGGAGGCGCTATCTTTGGCGAAGAAACTTTTTCGCGCTCCGGGGCGACAAGTGTGGGAAAGTCACCGCATTTTGTACGGAACGGTACGCCATCCTCACACTCAGGCCGTTGTAGACGAAGCCCTCTTGCTCCTTATGTTAGCGCCTCGCTCGTTTACGCGCGAGGACGTGGTGGAATTTCACTGCCACGGCGGGATTATGGCGGTGCAACAGGTGTTGCAGTTGTGTTTGGAAAACGGGGCGCGATTGGCGCAGCCGGGAGAGTTTACGTTGCGAGCCTTCCTCAACGGACGCATCGATTTGACGCAAGCTGAAAGCGTGGCGGATTTGGTGGGGGCGAAGTCGGAAGCGGCGGCGCAGTCGGCATTGGCGGGGTTGCAGGGGCGGTTGGCGACGCCGATTCGACAGTTGCGGGGTCGGTGTTTGGATATTTTGGCGGAAATTGAAGCGCGGGTGGATTTCGAGGAGGATTTACCGCCGTTGGATGAAGGATCGATCGCGCAAGACATCGATGAGGTTTTGGCGGAGATCGATCGCATTGAAGGGACGGCGAGTCAAGGGGAGCTGTTGAGAACGGGGTTGAAGGTGGCTATCGTCGGCCGTCCCAACGTGGGAAAATCCAGTTTGTTGAATGCCTGGAGTCGCAGCGATCGCGCCATCGTGACGGATTTACCGGGAACGACGCGGGACGTGGTGGAATCTCAACTGGTGGTGGGGGGAATTCCGGTGCAGGTGTTGGATACGGCGGGAATTCGCGAGACGGTCGATCGCGTCGAACGCATTGGCGTGGAGCGATCGCGGGCAGCGGCGCAACAGGCGGATTTGGTGTTGTTCGTACTCGATGCCACTACGGGATGGACTGACGACGACGATCGCATTTACCAACAGGTGTGTCATCGTCCGCTGGTGGCGATCGCCAATAAAATGGATTTGGCGCAACGGCTTCCCCAACTCCCGATTTCCGAACCGCCCATCGAAACGGCGGCCTCCCAAAATCAAGGCATTGACACCCTGGAAGCGGCGATTTTAGATCGCGTCAAGGCCAACCGCTTGCAGGCGGCGAATATTGACTTCAGCATCAATCAACGTCAAGCCGCAGCCTTGACGCGGGCGAAAGTGGCTTTGCAACAAGTGCGTCAAACTATTGACGAGGCGCTACCGCTGGACTTTTGGACGATCGACCTGCGAGGGGCGATTCGCGCCTTGGGGGAAATTACTGGAGAAGAAATTACCGAATCCGTCCTCGATCGCATCTTCAGCCGCTTCTGTATTGGTAAGTAAGCTGAAATTTCGGCGCGTTCAGCCATCAGACACAATCTTGACGTTCTCCCCCGCCTGAAGGCAGGGGGATTCATCGTTCTACGAGTCTCCGTTAGCTGACAGGATCTCTCCAGCCAGCCAAGAGGGAATCTCTCCCGATGCGTGAATTCGGGTGCGCCCCACCCTACTCAATCCCAATTTAAGGATGTTAATCGCTGCGTTCGTATCGCGGTCGGCGACGAAGCCACAATGGGGACAAATATGGGTTCTCGTTGATAAAGACTTCTGTACCTTTTCCCCACAACTCGAACAGTTTTGACTCGTGTTGTGAGGCGGTACGGCAATCGCTATCTTCCCGTATTTGTCCGCAAAGTAGTCTAGCCACCGACGAAACAGCGCCCATCCGGCATCATCCCCCCAACCCCCCTTGCTAAGGGGGGCGAAGGGGGGATGGCGATTTTTGACTAGCCCTGCAACATTCAAGTCTTCGTAGGCCACCAAATCCCCCCCAACCCCCCTTTGAAAGGGGGGCGAAGGGGGGATGCGGAGTGCCACTCTCTTGACAAACTCTTCTCGCTGCCGACTTACTCTCAAATGTTGACGAGCATATCGCTGTCTAGCTTTTCGATAGTTACGAGACTGGGGTTTTCCTTTACGGAACTTTTTAGATTTTTGGCGGTTGAGCCGATTGAGTCGCTTTTCAGCTTTCCGATAAAATTGAGGAATTGGCTCGATATTTCCTTGACTGTCTGCCAAGAAATACTTCAAGCCCACATCAATCCCTACCGCTTTTTGAGAAGGGGTTAAAGGTTTGGACACCGTCAGTCTCGGATCGAGCTTGATACAAAACTGAACGTAATATCCATCGGCTCTTTTGAGAATCCTGACTCGCTTAATCTGCTCGGGGTGGTAATAATTTAAATCTCTCGAACCAATTAAACGCAAATGTCCGATACCCTTCTTATCGGTGAAGACAATGTGCTTTCTGTCTTCTGAAAGTTTCCAACCCGAAACTTTATACTCGACTGAACGGGTATTCCTTTTGAATTGAGGATAACCTTCTCTTGGTGCGCGTTCCCTAGCGCCGTGCGACGGCGCGGGGTCGCACCGCTTCTTTCCTTTGACTTGTTTTTTACAGTTTTCGTAAAAACGAGTAATAGCTCTCAGGGTTCGCTCGACCGCCGTCTGGCAAGCATGAGAGTTCAGTTCTTCAACAAACTTAAACTCTTTTCTCAATCGTGTGTTATACCGAAATAACTCAGCCTTACCCACACCTCGATTATCCATCCAGTAACGCAAAACTTTATTGCGGACGAACTGAGTCATCCGAATTGCTTCCTCGATGGCTTCGACTTGATAAGGTTTAGGTTTGACCTTGTATTCGAGAACAAACATCGTTTGACACTTGCTTGCTTGGTATCATCATAACATACATAATGCCGCCCTGGAAGGGCGGGGCTTGAAACCCATTATTTTGGGTCAAAACAGAACGGGTGCGGTAGGACTCGAACCTACGACTCGCTGCTTAGAAGGCAGCTACTCTATCCACCTGAGTTACGCACCCAACCGGGTCAGTTTAAAAATTCACACAATTTAAAACCATAATATCATCTTCTACCCCGTTCGGGCAAGAGGCGACCTCGAGTCGTTCGGGCAATCGGATACTTCATTCGGAGAGGGTGTCTGCGAACTCGACCCATTCCGTCTAAGCCAATTATCAAAGATTTTGGGTTGACCCCGCCATTTTTGATAAAGATTTTGTCGCCGCCAAACAGGCCTTAACGATATTCGTCGCCGCAGTCGCCAATAATAGAGAACAAATCGCGCGATCGCTCGAAAATCGGCGCCAACTGCCCTCGGTCTTCTTCGTCTAAACTGAAATCGAACAGACGGGCGTTGTCAGCAATATGTTCGCTCAACCCCAATCGCGCCCCGACGATCGCTCCCGCCACCGCAGGCTCTTCGAGGACGTAACGTACCGCCACGTTGGCAAGGCTGACCCCATGTTTGTCGGCGATGCTTTTGAGAACCGACAGGAGTTCTTGAAATAACCTCCAGCCGCCCCAAGCGTCTATCATCTGTTTGTATTTTCGCAGGGAAACGGTTTCTAGGGTGAAGGAACCGGGATCGGGCCGTCCGAGCCATTCTTCCGAAAGAAACCCGCCGCAGAGCGTCCCGTAAGCCAGTAGGCGAACGCCCCGTTCTTGGCAAAACTGCGCCATTTTCACTAAGGGACGGCGATCGATAAGGGAAAATTGCACTTGGTTGGACACCACTTCGATGCCGCGATCGAGAATAATTTGAAGGTGTTCGGTGTCGAAATTCGTGAGCGCCAAATGTCGGATTTTTCCTGCTTTTTGTAAGTCGCTCATGTGCGCTAAAGCGTCGAGATAGTTAGGATTTCGATAGTCCCACCAATGAAACTGCAATAAGTCTAAGGTCTCGACGTTCATTCGATCGCGGGAACGATCGATATTTTTTTCCACCAGTTCTCGCGTCATGCGTCCGGGGCGCGGCACCCATTTGGTAAAGGCTTGTATGTCGTCTAACGCCGCCTTCCCTCGTGTTTCCGCCAGTTGTCGCCGAAATTCGCCGATGAAGTCTTCAGCCGGACCGTAATGGTCGGCTAAATCCCAGGTGGTAAACCCCGCATCGACGTAATCGAACATCGCCGCGATCGCACGGTTGCGATCGATGCGTCCGTGGGCGCCAGACACTTGCCACATTCCGTTGAGAACGCGACAAATCGTCAGATCGGAAGTCAGTTGCACTCGGCTGTTTGCAGGTAACGCCATGAAGAAATTGAGAATCGATTGTTGAAAATTGAGAGTTGAGAATGTTTCTCTTCCCTTATCATCCCATCACCCCCTCACCTCATTACCCCCTCACCTCATCACCTCATCACCTTACCTCAACTTTCACTTCGTATTCGTAGCCTCGATAATTGGAGGGAAATTCGAGGATATACTCGCCGCTTTCAGGGAGTTGTCCGGTCCAGGTGGAGTCTCCCGCCATTCCCGCCGCGTTGGTGAGTTCTTCGCCGCTGGGGGATCTCAGAAACGGAAGCGGCCCTTCGAGGGCGGTGAGGGTCATCGTTTGTCCGGCAAAGGCTTCGAGATAATAGGTGTGGGTTCCGGTGCCGATGAAGCGATCACCGAATGTGACCGCGATCGCGTTGGCGGGAAACTGAATTCGGGCAACTTTTTGGTTACAACTGCTTTCTGTCAGATCTTTGTAAACCCAGCCGGACAGGGGATCGGAGATTTTCCACCAGGAACCCTCCTCGCCTTCGACGGATACCCAGGTTCCGTTGTCGAGGTTTCCAACAATATTTCCGTCGGCGACGTTGGGGGTCGATCGCACGTTCAGGGGAGCGTTGGGATCGTCCACTCTAACCATTGTCGTCGTGCAACGGACGACGCGGACGATGGCAGGTCGAACTGTCGCTTCTGGGGTCGCTTCTGGGGTCGCTTCTGGGGTCGCTTCTGGGGTCGCTTCTGGGGTGGTGGGAGTCGAGGCGGGGGCTTGAGAAATAGGGGTAGGGGTTGCGGTTGGGGTGGGTT
>NZ_JBNGCO010000068.1:0-15489 GCF_049974805.1 Baaleninema sp. | reverse complement strand
CGGCGGTGGGTTCGGCGGTGGGTTCGGCGGTGGGTTCGGCGGTGGGTTCGGCGGTGGGTTCGGCGGTAGAATTGAGGGACTCAGAGGAGGGGGTGCAACTGGTGAGGGAGAAGAGGAAAGCGAGAGCGATAACAGGTGAGACAGAATGCGAAAACTTCATCGATTTGAGAGCGTCGGAGTGCGAAGTGGGGTAGAGGCAAGGGAAAATAGGGAGTTGTGGGACGACTCCGACTCGATTATACGTCGGCTTGAATTTCTAGCTAGAAAGGCATTCTGAAGGACTGACCGGGATCGCACATCTGACCCGAGGCAGATCGGGGACATCTTAACTGCTGCCAATTACCCAAAACTGAGGATCTGCAAGATACCGAATCTCCGATCCCGATCGGATTCAAGATATCAGATTTCTCCAGCCTGCTAAGTACTTTGAGATCTGTCCTGGCTCTTGGGGAGACAACACCTTAAAAAACCATACGAACGATCCGCCAAGTCCCCTTGCTACTTTATTTTGTCATTTGTCAAAAAACAGACAGCAAGCTGTGCAATTGGCGATCGAACCCCGCCTTTACAATTTGTAATCAAAAGAACCTAAGCCTTGTCGGTCAATGCTTTGCCGACAACTCTCACCAAGGGGAAAGCGCTCGATATCCGAGAGAATACGTAGTTTTTATCAGTATTTACTCGAAACTTTGGATTTTATTTATAATAAAGTAATACTTAAGAGTTTTGTGGCTAAACGAGACTGAGTGACGCCATCGCTTTTTGTCGAGCAAATCCCCTAGCACCCATGGCGATCTGAGGAGCGAGTAGGAGACTTTTCTATGAATGCAGAGGAGCAAACCCAAGATTTAAAACAACGCCTCGATCGCGAGGTATTGTTGCACCGCATGACCAACCGCATTCGGCAATCGTTGGAACTGCAAGAAGTTCTCGATGCGGCTGCCGTCGAAACCCGAGCGTTCCTCGAGGTCGATCGCGTCAAAATCTATCGCTTCAATCCCGACGAGAGCGGCGAAGTGGTAGCCGAGTCGGTGGTGGAAGGGCGACTGCCCTCCCTGCTGGGGTTGTCCTTTCCCGCCGACGATATTCCGCCATCGGCTCGAGAACGGTTCGTGAAGGAACGAGTTCGGACGGTGATTAACGTAAACCAACGCTCCATCGGTCTCAGCCAACTGGAGTTGTCCGATTTACCCGACGAACACCGAAGGCTCGATTCTTGTCACGCCGAATATCTCACGTCGATGGGCGTCACCTCTTCCCTCGGCGTACCCATCCTGCAAGGCGAGCGTCTGTGGGGATTGCTCGTCGCGCACCATAGCGAACCTCGAAACTACGATCGCTCTAAGTTGCAATTGGTGCAAGCGGTGGTCGATCGCCTGTCGATCGCCATCGCGCAATCAGAACTGTTAGCTGAAACCCGCCGCCAAACTCAGCGCCAAGCCACCATCAACAAGATTTCCGCGCTCCTCCACGCTCAACCGACAGTCGAACTCGAAGCCGCCCTCAACGCCAGCGTCGAAGCCCTCGACGGCGTTGGCGGTAAACTCTACGTGGTGGGCGAAACGCCCCTACACTTCAACTCGGGTATTTGTCCCAACTTCAGCGACAGCCTGGCGTTAGAAAACGCTTACGGGGATTGGGTGTCGGCTCTAATTCGGGAAAACAACCGGGGTAACGGACGGCATTCGCTGGATTTGTTCGAGACGCAAAACCTCAAAGCAGTCCCCTCCCTGGCTCCCGTGGCGAACCACTTCCTCGAGATGGGTGTTCGTGGGATATTGGTCTTGCCCCTGCACTACCGCCAGCAATTCTTCGGCTACCTGAGTGTCTTTCGCCCGGAAACCGACACGGAAATTTGGTGGGCCGGACAGTTCGACCCCACGGAACGGCAGGAACGCCCCCGTCAGTCCTTTGAAGCGTGGCGACAACTCAAACGCGGACAGTCTCAACCCTGGACGGAAGACCACCGACATCTGGCTCGGGAACTGGGGGAACGGTTCGCTTCGGCCGTTCAACAATTCTTACTCTATCGGCAAGTGCGAAACCTCAACGCCACCCTGGAACGACAGGTGGCCGAACGCACGGCCCAACTGCAACAATCCCTGGAACTCACGGAAGCTCTGGCGCAAATCGCCGACCAAATTCGCGGCTGTCTCGATTCCGAACAAATCCTTCAAACTATCGTTCGCGAAGTCCGCGCCCTCCTCGATACCGATCGCGTCGTCATTTACCAACTGCTCGACGAAGAGGGCGGGGAAATTACGGTTGAAGACGTGCGGGGGTCTTGGAAGTCGATCGTCGGGGCGTCAACGCCCCCCGGTTGCTTTCCCGAACGGGTACGCCAGCAATACCGACTCGGCGGGGCGAAAGCGATCGCCGATGTGGACGCCATCGACTTGACCCCCTGTCATCGGGAATTTCTCGACAGTATGCAAGTGCGGGCCAGTCTCATCGTTCCCGTGCGCCGCGACGATATGCTCTGGGGGCTGCTCGTGGCTCACGAGTGTCAGGGGCCTCGCCATTGGAAACCCCGGGAGGTGGAAGTCGTCGAACAACTGGCCAAACAAGCAGCCATCGCTATTTCTCAGGCGGAACTGTTCGCCCAAAATCAGCAAGCGACAGAACGGGCTAACGCGAAAGCCCAACAGCTCGAACGGGCCCTCGAGGAACTCAAACAAACCCAAACCCAACTGATTCAGAGCGAGAAAATGTCGAGTTTGGGTCAGTTGGTGGCGGGTGTGGCTCACGAGATCAACAATCCCGTCAACTTTATTTACGGCAACCTCATGCACACGACGGAATACACGGAGGAGTTGATCGATCTGTTGCAGTTGTATCAAGAACATTATCCGCAGCCGGTGCCGGAAATTCTCGATCGAGCTGAGGAAATCGATCTTGAGTTTCTCGTGGAAGATTTGCCCCATATGCTGGGGTCGATGAAACTCGGTGCCGAACGCATCCGTCAAATAGTCCTGTCGTTGCGGAATTTCTCCCGTCTCGACCAATCGGATCTCAAACCCGTCAACCTACACGATGGTATTGAGGGGACGCTGACGATTTTGCACCACCGTTTGAAAGCTAAAGCCAATCGCCCAGAAATTCAGGTGGTGAAGCGTTACGGCGATCTGCCGCCCGTGGAATGTTACGCCGGACAGCTCAATCAGGTATTTATGAATTTGCTCAGTAACGCCATCGAAGCGTTCGACGGGTTCGATGAAAGTAAGGGCAAACGCTGTATTGAGATTCAGACGGAAGCCCTCGAAGGCAATTGGGTGCGGGTGACGATTCGCGATAACGGCTGTGGCATTCCCGAGAAGGTGCGATCGCGCATTTTCGATCCCTTCTTCACCACCAAACCCGTGGGCATCGGTACGGGATTGGGACTGTCGATCGGGTATCAAATTGTGGTAGACAAACATCACGGCCGCTTTGAGTGTGAGTCTCAAGCGGGAGTCGGGACGGAGTTTCGCCTCGAAATTCCCGTGGTTCAGAAGTCGGCCGGTCAACGCAGCCACAGCGACACACCCGCATCAGCCGCTAAGATATAATCGAGTTTCCGCAGTCGTCGATCGCCATCGATCGAATCTCGGCGGCGCGGCAAGCCATCCCCCCGAGTTGTGATGTTAGATCTCGATCGATGGGAACAATTGCGATCGTGCTGTCAAGACGAGGCAGCCTTCGATCGGCTCAAAGAGATTTTGAGAGAGATGGGGGTACCAGTCTCGCGGCAGGTGTTATCCCCACAAGCGTTGTCTCAAAATTTATCTGAGGCGTCGGCTCTGGCTCGGGCGCAGCGGCAAATCCAGCGTCAGCAAGCTCTAGCCTCGACGATCACTCGCATTCGCGAGTCCCTCGACCTGCACGATATTTTCAATACCACCACCCACGAACTGCGTCAGCTTCTCGATGCCGATCGTATTGCCATTTATCGGTTTTACGAGGATTTTAGCGGCCGGTTCGTGGCGGAATCCGTTGCGCCGGGGGGCGTTCCCCTATTGTCGCCCTCCTCGGACGATATCGAAACGGCAGCCGGAGCTTCGCCGACGATTCGCTTTGACGCCAACAGTTTACCGCTACCGAGTAACGGCAAATCCCCCGCTCGCATCCTTGAGGAACATGGTTCCCCCGTCTCGGCTATCGTGCCGATTTTACAGGGACAGTTTTTGTGGGGACTTTTAGCCGCCAGTCACCGAGAAAGCGATCGACCTTGGCATCCGGAGGAAGTGGAACTGCTCGAACAGGTGAGCGTCAATCTCGGCGTCGCTCTCAAACAGTCGGAACTGCTTCATCGCACTCAGCAACAGGCGCAACAACTGGCGAAAGCGGCGCAACGACAGAAAACGCTGACGGTGACGATCGAGAAAATTCGGCGATCGCTCGATATCGATACGATTTTTACCACCACCACCCACGAAGTGCGACAACTCCTCGATGTCGATCGCGTGGCGGTATACTATTTCAACCCCGATTGGAGCGGACAGTTCGTCGCCGAATCCGTCTCTGAAGGCTGGACGAGCCTGCTTGAGTTACAGATGGCTATGCCTCAAGTTCAAGGAAACTTGATGGTTTGTCCGAAAATGAAAGCCTTACTGGAGGCGCAGGATCGCAATACCAGCGACGAGAAAGAGGTTCCCCTTCATCCCCGTCAGGTGTTTACTATCGAAGATGTCGAACGTGCCGGCTTTCAACCTTCTTATTTGGAGGTCCTCAAACTTTATCAATGTCGCGCCTACGCCATCGTTCCTATTTATCAGGGAAACGCCCTCTGGGGAATGCTCGCCGCCTATCACAACGCGGCGGCGCGACATTGGGAAACGGCAGACGTGGAGCTGTTGGTGCAGATTAGCGAACATCTCGGCGTGGCGTTGCAACAAGCGGAACTCCTCGAACAAACCCGCATGCAAACTCGCCGCCTCGCTAAGACGTTACAGGATTTGCAAAAGACCCAAACTCAGTTGATTCACAGCGAGAAAATGGCGGGGTTGGGGCAACTGGTGGCCGGCGTCGCTCACGAAATTAACAATCCAGTTAATTTTATTTACGGAAACTTGACTTATGTACGCGACTATGCTCAAGATTTGATCGATTTAATCGGCGTGTATCGCGAACAAGTGAAAGAGAAAATCGAACCCGTCGAAGAGAAAATCGAGGAAATCGATTTAGAGTTTATTGTCGAAGATTTACCGAATTTAATTTCTTCGATGAAAACGGGAACCGATCGAATCCGTCAAATCGTTCGATCGCTGCGAATTTTTTCCCGCCTCGACGAAGCTCAAAAGAAAACTGTCGATATCCACGAAGGACTCGATAGTGTCTTGTGGCTGCTCAAACATCGCTTGAATTCCAGTCACGACGGACAGATTAAAATCGTCAAAAAATACCAAAAAATCCCCAAAATTACCTGCTACGCCGCCGAGTTAAACCAAGTTTTTATGAACTTGCTCAACAACGCGATCGACGCTTTGGAAGATTTAAAAAATACCAAAAAACAACCGACCATCGTTCTCGCCACCGAACAACTGGACGAAGACAATATTTTGATTCGCATTATCGATAACGGCGGCGGCATTCCAGAAGACATCAAACAACGAATTTTCGATCCGTTTTTTACTACAAAAGCCCCCGGAAAAGGCACGGGTTTAGGATTGTCCGTCAGCTATCAAATTGTCGTAGAAAATCACGGGGGCGATCTCACCGTCAAATCGAAAGGGGGCGTGGGGACGGAGTTTGCGATCGAGATTCCCATTAAGTCCATCGACGGGGAAGAATAATTGAGAATTGAGAATAGAATTGAGAATTGAGAATTGAGGTTCGAGCGCCAATCGTTGATAATTAGAAGGTTGACGGCTGTTTTCGACTTCGTAACCCACCCATGATCAAACGCGCTCTGCTGCTGGTCGGTCTGCTCTGGCTTCCTAATTCCGCTGGCGCTGCCTTTCCCGAACCCGAACGCAGCGAAACCGCGATGGTGGTATCGGCGCATCCTCTAGCCAGCGAGGCGGGACGGGAAATGTTGGAACGGGGCGGAAACGCTGTCGATGCAGCCGTTGCAACGACTTTTGCGATTTCTGTGGTGGAACCCTTTTCGGCGGGAATTGGCGGCGGTGGCTTTTTGTTGCGCTACGACGCCGAGACGCAGCAAGTGACGAGTTTGGACTTTCGGGAACGGGCGCCCCTGGCGGCGACGGAAACGATGTATCTCGACGAGTCGGGGGAACCGATCGATCGATCGAGTCTCGACGGACATCGCGCCGCCGGCGTCCCCGGAACCGTGGCGGGAATGTACGACGTTCACCAACGTTACGGCAGTTTACCTTGGGAAACCGTGGTGCAACCCGCCCTCACTCTCGCCCAAGATGGCTTTCCTGTCAGTCGTCGCTTTGTGCGTGCAGTGGAACGACGACGAGAAATGTTGCTCTCCAACCCGGCGGCGACCGCAGCCTTTACGCGAAACGGCGAGTTTTACGCGGTGGGAGATACGCTCGTTCAAACTGACTTGGCGGCCACCTTAGAACGCATCGCTACAGATCCTGAGAGTTTTTACACAGGAGACATTGCTAGGGCGATCGCGGCGGATATGGACGCCAACGGCGGACTGGTGACGATGGAGGATTTGGCCGCCTATCGTCCCGTTTGGCGCGATCCGGTGTGCGGTCCGTTTCGTCAAGTGCGAGTCTGCGCCATGGCACCGCCTTCCTCCGGTGGGGTTCACCTGCTGCAAATTTTGAATATTCTCGGCGATACCGAAATTGAAAGTTGGGGATGGCACCACCCGGACGCCTTGCATTTACTCGTCGAAGCCATGCGCGTCGCCTACGCCGATCGCGCCGAGTATTTGGGCGATCCGGATTTCGTCGAGGTTCCCGTGGCCGAACTCACCAGTCCTGACTATGCAGAACTGCGCCGGGAGTCGATCGATCCCGAACGCGCTACCCCCTCGAGTGAAGTGAAACCGGCCGACGAGGAGACGTTGCGCCGCTTGCGGGAATCTCGCGAAACCAGTCATTTGACCGTAGTGGACGGCGATCGCAACGCCGTTAGCCTCACGTTTACCGTCAACGGCGGCTTCGGGGCGGGAGTGGTGGCGGCGGGAACGGGAATCCTCCTGAATAATGAAATGGACGATTTTTCGATCGCGCCGGGAGTCCCGAACCTTTACGGTTTAGTCGGCGGCGAAGCCAACGCCATCGAAGCGGGAAAAACGCCCCTCTCGAGTATGACGCCGACTATCGTCACTGAAAACGGCCGGTTGCGAATGGCACTGGGAGCGCCCGGAGGCAGTACGATTATTACCACCGTGCTGCAAGTGTTGCTCAACGTGGTGCTATACGACATGGATGCCGGGGAAGCCGTGGCCGCGCCGCGACTGCACCATCAATGGTTGCCCGACCGTGTTATCGTCGAACGCTGGGGATTTGACGCCGCCACCACTGAGGCTTTAGAAAATCGCGGTCACGAGTTAACGGTTTGGGACGGTTGGGGTAATGCCAACGCCGTCGTCGTTACGCCGGAGGGGACGTTAGAAGGAGCCGCCGATCCGCGAGGGGAAGGAATTGCGCTAGGGTTTTAAGGCTAGAGTTGCTGTTGAGGACATGGCGATGCCGACCCAGTTAATCGCTCTTTTGGCTGCGTTGTTGTTGTCGTGGTTAGTCTTTACCTGGTTGATTCGCGTGGTGAAGACGACCATTACCACGGCAATTTCGATCGCGGCGATAGTGTTGGTCTTGCAAGTGGGCTTCGGTATCGATCCCGATGTTCTCTGGCAAGAAATGCTGCGCTTTGCGGGGACGCTTCAAGAGATGTTTCAGAACCTATCGAACCAACCGTCTAAGTTCGGAAAATAATTGAGAACTACAGAGATGTCGATCGCTTTAAGTCGTCCAACAATAGGTAAAGATACTTGCTCTTTTACAACAGTTTAGAACGGCATTATCGTATTTCGTGCCAAAAATAGCAACCTCGTAATAATTCATTACATTCAAAAGCCGTTGAGGGACAACCTTTCCCGATCGAGTTTCCAGAACCTTCTTCTGGGGCGATCGACGAAATCCACGACAAGCTTTTGATAGAATTATGAAAATCTCGCCGCGACCGTTTGCGTCAGCGTTGCGGATCGAACTCGCAGCTCCCCGTCAATCCGGATAACGGTTTTCCAAATGGCGCGGGTCTGCGGTATCCTCATGACGGTTAGCGCCCCACTCCAAAGAGATGGGGAAACAGTCTTAACCTTTCGTGCCAGATTGACGACCCCAGTTGGGATTTAATAGAGAATAAGAATAACCATGAGATATCGTGCGTTAATTGCCGGACTCGTCGCGCTCTGCGTTGGGTTCCTAACCGCTTGCAGCGAAGAACCCGTCAGCCTCCTGAGCGATCGAACCTACACCTACGACCAGATAAGAAATACCGGACTCGCCAACAGTTGCCCGCAACTTCCGGAAACCGCGCGGGGAGAATTTTCCCTCGATAGCGGAGAGTCTTACATTCTCACCGATTTATGCTTGGAACCCACCAGCTACTTCGTCAAAGAAGAATCGACGAACAAGCGTGAAGAACCCAAGTTTATTGGTGCCAAACCCCTGACCCGTTATACCTCGTCTCTCGACCAAGTGACGGGAGATTTAATTCTCGATGAAAGCGGGGTTTTGACCTTTAAAGAAAAAGAAGGTATCGACTTCCAAGCGATTACCGTTCAACTTCCCGGCGGCGAACAAGTCCCCATGCTCTTTACCATTAAGAACTTGGTGGCTCAAACCCCCGGAGGTCAAAACGGAATCAGCACTTCGACGGATCTGAAAGGACAGTATAAAGTCCCCTCCTATCGCGGCGCGACGTTCCTCGACCCGAAAGCTCGCGGTCAAGCGACGGGATACGATAATGCTGTTGCACTTCCGGCGGCGGCTGACGACGAAGAAATCGTTCGCGAAAACGTCAAACGGACTCCCGTGTTAGACGGCGAAATCGAATTGCAAGTCTCGAAAGTGAACAGCCAAACTGGAGAAGTTGCAGGAATTTTCCAAGCTTTGCAACCTTCAGATACGGACTTAGGGGCTAAAGAACCGGTGGACGTCAAAATTCGCGGTCTGTTCTACGGTCGCGTCGAGCCTGCGGTGTAAGGTTTGCGCTTTTAGGCCATTCTTGGTTTCAGCCAATTTGTTTAGATTTATTTTGAATGCGACCGTCTGGGATAACCTCCAGACGGTCGTTTTTGCAAGTGAGAGTTGATAGTTGATAATCGATCGGTATCTCGATTGATTCAAATGTTTCAGTCATTGGGATTTGAGCCAGAATCAATGTTTCGAGGTTCCTTGTTGACATCCCCTCATCCCATCATCCCCTCATCCCATCACCTCATCATCCCCTCATCCCCTCATCCCCTCATCCCCTCATCCCCTCATCCCCTCATCCTCTCATCTCATGTATTGGTACGACGGACGACTTTACGATTCGACGACACTGCAACTGAATGTAACCGAACCGGGACTGTTGTACGGTGCAACGGTGTTTACGACGCTGCGGGTTTACCAGCAGTCGCTACAGCATCGGCGAACCGATTGGGAAGGACATTTGCGGCGGTTGCGGGAGTCTATGGAGCTGTTCGAGTGGCGTTCGCCGGATTGGAAGCGCGTTGACGAGGGGGCTAAACGGCTGTGTTCGGAATTTCCCGTGTTGAGAATCGCACTGTTTCCGGACGGACGGGAGTTGATAACAGGGCGATCGCTCCCTGGGAATTTATCGCAACGACAGCAAGAAGGGGTTGTGGCGTGGGTGGCGGAGAAACCCCAGTTTCGTCGCGCCGTTCCCGAAGTGAAAACGGGAAATTACCTTCCGGCGTGGTTGGCGTTGCAACAGGCGAAGCAGCGAGGTGCAGCCGAGGCTATTTTGACAGATATTAACGGTGCTTGGTGCGAAACCAGTACGGGGAATTTGTGGGGATGGTGTCAGGGGAGATGGTGGACGCCACCGTTAGAGGTGGGAATTTTACCGGGGTTAGCGCGAGAAAAGATTTGCGATCGCGCCCTGCGTCGCCATCTTCGTCTCGGTCAACAGCCTTGGTCGGACGATTGGGCGGCCAAGTTCGAGGCGCTGGCCTATACCAACAGTGTCGTCGAAGTGATACCGATTCGGAGGGTGTTGACCGGGAACGCTGAAGCGTCGTTAACCTTCGATCCTTGCCATCCGAGTCTTGGGGAATTGCGATCGCTCCTCGCAGGGGAGGACGAAACGACTTAAACTTAAAGGCCTTAAATCTAAAGAAAATATAAAAAATGACAGAATTAATTTTAGCACAAATTCAAGGGTTTTAAGATCGAAAATTAACGACAATTAACAGTTGGATTTTAACAGGCCTTATTTTAGCGCGTTCTGTCACCAAAGCTATAAAATGTAACGACTTTTTACGAGTCTTCATGTATTGTAAATAGATTGTCAAAAGCCGCGATAGCGTTACTCTCTGGCGATCGTAAAAAAACCTTAAAAAGAGGACTATCTTAAAAACAAACTCGATAAGATAAAAACTTGAAAGCAAGTAGAGCGGGATGGAAAAAAATATGGTTACCAGCGCCCCGAGCATCCAATCTGGCGTTCCTAAAAGCGAAAGCTTCGTCCTGTGGTTTGAAGAAGTCGGGATAGCCGACGTCCCTTTGGTTGGAGGAAAAAACGCCTCTCTCGGCGAAATGATCCAACAGTTATCGTCCAAAGGCGTCAGCGTGCCGACGGGATTCGCCACGACAGCCTACGCCTATCGCTACTTCGTTGAAAAAGCCGGTCTCGAAACCAAACTTCGCAAGTTGTTTTCCGATCTCGACGTGGAAGACATGCAAAACTTGCGAGATCGCGGCAAACAAGCCCGTGCTTTAGTTCTCAACACCCCGTTTCCCAAAGAACTCGAAGTGGCGATCGCGACCGCCTACTTCAAGCTTTGCGAACGCTACGGAGCCGACACCGAATTTTGCGATCGCTTCGATCCCGAATACCGTCAAGCCTGCAAAGAATACAGCTACGACACGGACGTGGCAGTGCGATCGAGTGCCACCGCCGAAGACTTACCGGACGCGAGTTTCGCCGGACAACAAGAAACCTATCTCAACGTCCACGGCGCCAAATCCGTTCTCGAAGCCTGTCACCGTTGTTTCGCATCCATCTTCACCGATCGCGCCATTTCCTACCGCACCATCAAAGGCTTCGATCACTTCGACGTTGCCTTATCGGTCGGCGTCCAAAAAATGGTGCGTTCCGACCTTGCCGCTTCCGGCGTCATGTTCTCCATCGACACCGAAACCGGCTTCAAAAACGCCGCGTTGATCACCTCTGCCTACGGCTTAGGCGAAAACGTCGTGCAAGGTGCCGTCAACCCGGACGAATACTTCGTCTTCAAACCCACCTTGCAACAAGGCTTCCGTCCGATCCTCGAAAAACGCCTCGGTTCCAAAGAACTGAAAATGGTCTACGACATCGGCGGCGGTAAACTCACGAAAAACGTGCCAGTTGCCGAACCCGATCGCCAAAAATTCGCCATCACCGACGATGAAGTGCTGACCCTGGCGAAATGGGCTTGCATCATCGAAGACCACTACAGCGAAGTTCGGGGAAGCTACACCCCGATGGATATCGAATGGGCCAAAGACGGACAAACCGGCGAACTGTTCATCGTCCAAGCCCGTCCCGAAACCGTCCAATCCCAAAAAGCCGGAAACGTCCTCAAACACTACAAACTGCAAGGCAGCAGTAACGTCCTCGTGACCGGTCGCGCCGTCGGCGAAGCCATCGGACAAGGCAAAGCCCGCGTTATCCTCGACGTTCACAAAATCGACCAGTTCCAAGCCGGCGAAGTCCTCGTCACCAACAAGACAGACCCGGATTGGGAACCGATCATGAAAAAAGCCAGTGCGATCGTCACCAACGCGGGCGGACGCACCTGCCACGCCGCCATTATCGCCCGAGAAATGGGCATTCCTGCGATCGTCGGTTGCGGCAAAGCCACCGGAACCCTGACCACCGGACAAGACGTTACCGTGTCCTGCTGCGAAGGGGAAGAAGGAAAAGTCTATTCCGGCTTAGTTCCCTTTGAAATCGAAGAAACCGTTCTCGACAACCTGCCCACCACCAAGACGAAAATCTTGATGAACGTGGGCAACCCAGAAGAAGCCTTCGGTCTCTCTTCCATTCCCTGCGACGGCGTAGGTTTGGCCCGGTTCGAGTTCATCATCGCCAACCACATCAAAGCTCACCCCTTGGCGCTGCTTCACTTCGACGAACTCGAAGACGAAAGCGTCAAACGGGAAATCGCCGAACTGACCGCCGAGTACGAGAACAAACCCGATTTCTTCGTCGATAAACTGGCTCACGGCATCGGCACCATCGCCGCAGCGTTCTATCCGAACCCTGTGGTCGTGCGCATGTCCGACTTCAAGAGCAACGAGTACGCCAACCTCCTCGGCGGGAAACAGTTTGAGCCGAAGGAAGAAAACCCGATGATCGGCTGGCGCGGTGCGTCTCGTTACTACGATCCCAAATACGCCCCCGCCTACGGCTTGGAATGCAAAGCCCTCAAACGGGTTCGCGACGAAATGGGACTGACGAACGTGATTCCCATGATTCCCTTCTGCCGCACTCCCGAAGAAGGACGCAAAGTGCTGGCGGAAATGGAAAAATACGGTCTCAAACGGGGCGAAAACGATTTGCAAGTGTACGTGATGTGCGAGATTCCCAGTAACGTGATTCTCGCCGACCAGTACAGCGAAGTCTTTGATGGCTTCTCCATCGGGTCGAACGACCTCACCCAGTTGACCCTGGGATTGGACCGCGACTCGGCCTTGGTGGCGCACATCTTCGACGAACGCAACGAAGGCGTCAAGCAAATGGTGCGGATGGTCATCGAACGGGCGAAAGCCAACGGTCGCAAGATCGGGATTTGCGGTCAAGCGCCGAGCGACTATCCCGAATTCGCTCGCTTCTTGGTTGAATTGGGCATCGATTCCATCAGCTTGAACCCCGACTCGGTTCTCAAGACTCTCCTCGATATTGCCGACTTCGAGTCGAAGCAATAGACTGCCTCCTACGGGTTTGATTCCAACACTTCTGTTACCGAGCTTTCCCCTACTTTCGGGTAGGGGATTTTTTGTGGGTTAGTTTGTGGGTTGTCGAGAGCTTTAGATCTCCGGCATCTCCAAGATGCCGGGGATCTCAGTTTTTTGGGTAGTTTTTTGACGGATCTTGGTAGTTTTTTGGGTAGGTTGGGTGAGTGCGACCTGTTTCAACAGCGATAGGGAAACCCAACGCGGGAATCTTAGAACGGGGGATTTTATAAAACCCTTTCTAAACCATTTCTTTCAAAGATAAAGCAGCATCGTTGAGCCGTTGGGTTCCCACCTTTACTTGAGCGATTCCCGAAGCGTTTTCCTGGGCGGCGGTATTGAGGGAGTTCATGGCTTCGATAACCTGTTGAACGGCGTTCACTTGCTGTTTGAGGGTTAGAGAGATTTGCTGGTTGTTCAACACGACCTCGTCGATGGCTTCTCGCACTCCTGCAAAGGCATCGGAGGTATCGTGGGTGATGCGAACTCCTGACTCGACGGTTTTTGTCCCTTCGTCTGTCACCATGACTGTGGAGTTGATGGCATTTTGAATGTCTGCGACTAGGGCGTTGATTTTTTCGGCGGATTTTTTGCTTTGGTCGGCGAGTTTGCGAATTTCGCTGGCGACGACGGAGAAGCCTTTGCCGTGTTCTCCGGCGCGAACGGCTTCGACGGCGGCGTTGAGGGCCAGCATATTGGTTTGGTTGGCTAAGTCGCTGACGAGGGTGGAAATGTTGCCGATTTGGTTGGTTTGTTCGCTCAGTCGTAGGATTTGTTGGGCGATCGCACCGACTTTGTCTTTGAGGGCGTTCATGGTGTCGAGGGTTTCGCCGACGGCGCGGGTTCCGTTATCGGCGCGATCGAGGGCTTGGCGAGCGTTACTGGTGGCGGCGTCTGCTTGTTCCATCACCTGACGGGCGGAAGCGCCGAGTTCGTCCATGGTGGTGGTGGTTTCGTTGACGGATGCGGCTTGCTGGGTCGCCGCTCGTTCTTGTTGTTCTACGGTGGCGGCGATTTCTGAAGAGGAACTGGCCACCCACCCGGCGGATTCGTTCATTTGACGGGTAATTTTACCGACCAACCACAAGCCGATGGAAATGGAGACGACCAGGGTGAGTAAGGTAAAGGCGAAGGTCGAGTTGACCGGATCGGTCATGGCTTCGTCTTGGTTGGTTTGGCTGTTGTCTATCAGTTGTTTTTCCCGTTGGTGGAAGTCCCGTAAGAGGATTTCGATTCGTTCGGCTTGACGGCGACCGTTGTTTTGTCTCCATTGGGCGATGGCGCGATCGGTTGCGCCGCTTCTGACGAGGGCGATGAGGGAGTCGTTCAACTCGATGAGTTGGCGCACTTCCGTCACCAGTGTGTTGAAGGTGTTTAGTTGTTCTTCGTTTGCGAGCCGATCTTGGAGTTGGACAACGTCGTTGTCGAACTGTTGTTTGGCTTGGGTGTAAGACTCGAGGGAAGTGGAATCGGGATCGAGGAGGTAGCCCCGGGTCGTCCGCGACATGACCTGAACGCTGAGGGCGAGATCGCCGATAACGTTGCTGTTCGTGACAAAGGATTCAACTTCTGTTGCTTCTTCTCGGATAATACTGACGTTCCGCCAAACGACAACTGACGAAACGACTGACAACAGTATGGGAACGAGGTATCCGAAAATAATCCAATATCTAACTTTGAGGTTGTTGGGCGATACCATCAGTCCGAAAACTCCTAGCACAATTGCAATGCGATTCGTCAGCCACTCTCGTTTGACGGACGAGGAAATGGCAGATCTGTTGTTATTTATGATACCGCTCTGAGAAAAGTAAATGGGAAAATTAGATAGAAATTTTAACTAAAATCACAACTCTGCGAGGGTTCGGTTGTGAAGCGGCTTTTTTGAGGTGACGTTCGGTTGGTTCGGTTTTGCTGGGGCGTACTGTCTGCTCTAGCGATATCTACGGCCTCTCGCTTGGGAACGAGATTTTTTTAACGAGATTTTTTAATGGAGATAGGGGGGAATTTCCCGACTCAATCTGACGGGAAATCTTGATTTTTTATAAAAGTTATAAAAATGCGAATGGATTTGTGGGGGGCGATCGCTCAAGATAAGATGTGCGATCGTCCTCCTTCCCGCTCTCATCAAGTTTGGCGAAAATTGCTGGGTTTGCGAGGTTTTGGTTTTGAATTAATTATTCTTGAAAGGGGGCGTGTTCTCAAATAGGTTTACAGTGTCGATATTAAATAACTGGAAAAATAAAACGATTTTTATTACTGATAGTCCGTAAGTTTCCATCGTTCCCACGCAGAGCGTAGGAACGATAAGAAAAATCTTCAAAAAAACCTTTGAGTTTTGGGTAAGATTTTATAGACTCAATACAATTAATTTTATCAGAATTGCGATCGAATTCCATCACTCACGATAAAAATA
>NZ_JBNGCO010000067.1:14976-27209 GCF_049974805.1 Baaleninema sp. | reverse complement strand
CTACTCCACTTGCCACGATTGTCAATACCTGCTTCTTCTTGCGGTGACTAATTACGAGTTTCCTTCGGGGGTAAGCCAAGCTGTATGTAGACAAATCATTTTTGTCTTAAAGGTTTTATAGAAACTCGAATCACCCAGGATTACCCGACCCATGAAACTCTTCACGAAAACCTCTATCCTCACGGCCAGCGTTGTCTTATCTTCCCTTAGCCTCGGCATTGCTCCGGCCAACGCTGGAAGTATGTATAACGGCTGGAACTACACCATTGACTCGTTCAACGATGGTTACAACCTCGGAACTATCGGCGAAAATAGTAATTTTGAATTCTATGGCATGGCGTTAACTGAAGTTGACGACCAAGTGTATGTTGGAATCAATTCCAATCTGTCTTTAGACGGTGTGTCTTCTAGCTACGCGAGCGACAAACATATTGGTTATGGCGATTTGTTCTTTAACTTCTCGGGGGATAACGCCCAGCAAACCCAGGCTGACAGCAACTTCTTCGGCGTTCACTTCGCCACCAACAGCGACTCTGGCGCTCCCGAACTGGGCGTCTATACCAACGTTACCGGACGCAACGTCGCTAAAGCCAATAGCGGTTTCCGTCATCTCAAACACCATCGCAACAGCGTTAGCAACAAAGGCGGTAGCGCCTCTCTCGGCGATCTGAACCAGTACGGTGACGCCGACGCCTACTTCGGCAATGGCTACGATACCAATTACAGGTTGCCCAATTCGATCGCTTCGGGAACGAAAGCCGGCGATATCGCCCTGCTTGACGGGGCAGCCTTGAGTTCGGCTGGCTTAGATTTCGGTCATTTTGGCGCCAGTGGCAACCATACCTTCGGTTTCAGCTTCGATCGAGATCTGTTACCGGACGGCGACTTCATGGCACACTTGTTCGCAGAATGCCTCAACGACGGTGTGGTGATGGCGGGGAACTTGGCTCCTTATGAGGAAGAGCCTCCTACTGAAAGCGTTCCCGAACCGACTTCGGCGTTGGCGTTGTTAGTCGTCGGGGGTTTGGGTCTTCTCAAACGTCGCGAACAAGCTGCTTAGGTTCGTTTGACTGTTTTTGTGAACTTCTCGATTTCAGCTAGGAACCCGGTATCTCGACGATATCGGGTTTATCTCTTGCGAACTTAGCGATCGATCGATATCGGTTCGTCTGCTAACTCTACCAATCCGACGGAGTTCAACAACTCGAGCCAAGTCTCATCGACTTCTGTAGCGGTTTCGTCTCGGCGCAGTTCTACCAAAGTTTGGAGAGCATCGTACCAAACTCCGGTTTCTGCGTAGAGTTCTTGACGTTGTAGCGGCGTCGCCGTTTCTAGCGTCGCGGCGAACTCTGCACTCGGATTCAACCGTTTTACCCAGGCTTCGACCCAAATATCGGGTCCGTAACGGGTGGGATGTTCGGCGTCGCAAATGACGCGCAGGAACCAGGTATAGTTTCGATCGACTTGTAAGGGTTCGACTGGGTTTCCGGCGTCGTCTCGGGGCGGAAGGGGTAAGGGCAAAATTCCCGCGTTTTCGGGGGGTTCCAGGGTGGTGGCGTAAAGGTCACGATCGAACACCTCGGTTCCCGATTCGGTTTCGATAAACTCCCATTCCGTGACGACAAATTCGATCGCCGCCGTGTCGGGAAGTTCGGGTACGTAGACGAAAAAGGTGGGATAGCCTTGTAAGGTAATGCCGAAATCGCTTTCGGGTACTAACGGGGTTAGGGGGGTTGACGTTTCGTCGAGGTTTAAGTCGCACGCGCCTCGCGTGATGTCTAAAAGGGTTTCGTCGGGCGGTTGGAAATCCTCGGGTTCCAGAAGCCGCGTTCCGGCCCCTTCTAAGCGTCCGGGGGTTCCGCGATCGGGGGGTTGAAATTCTTCGGCTCTTATTGAGGATATCGAAAGCTCGATCGCTAAGGCGGCGATGGCGAGCGCAGATAGCGATCGACGGCTGAATTTGTAAAGGTTAATAGAGTGTTTGACGTTCTCCCCCGCCTGAAGGCGGGGGGATTCCTGGTTCGTCGATCCACCTTTAAATCTCCGCCAAGCCAACTTGCTGACTCGAACCCATTCCCCTTCAACTCTCCGACTGGATGTTTTTAAGACCATGGCTGAAGACCCCAGAGGTCCGATCTCCCCAGGCTTTACGTTTCCGTGCGCCCCACGGTACGTTAGAAAGCATTTGAGCAAATGCTCGACTTTTCGGGTCTCGCGACTCTTTTGAGTGCTTGCGTTTTTAAAGAGGTCTCTCGCACCTCAGCACCGGTGTCGCAATGGTCGTTAAAGACCCTTTACGGGCTGGGCTACCGACGAATCACCCGGCACCGGACTGACTTCAGTTTAGCATTCAAATGCCGCCCTAAAAGGGCGGGACTTGAAACCCTCAATCTTTGGTCATCGGACTTCACCCAGAGTTCTCTCGGGCTGCTCCTGAGTTTGATTCGATCGCCAATCGATCGAATTCCCTGAATTCGCCGAATTCTCGTCTAAGAGAGTTCGTCGCTGAAAATATCCAATTGTTCGGCCAACGACGGTTCGCCAACGTGGTACTTACCGTTTTTCTCCTTGACGCTTCCTTTGGAGGCGCCTTTTCGCAAGCCTACCGCAATTTTGCTGTGTTTTTCGATCTGTCCCATCACTTGGCGGGCGCGATCGATCACCGAAGAAGGTAACCCCGCCAACCGTCCGGCTTCGATCCCGTAAGATCGATCGGCACCGCCGGGACGGACTTGGTGCAGAAACACGATTTCGTTGGGGTATTCCTTCACCGTTACCTGATAGTTGGCGATGTTGGGCAAAATCGACGCCAGTTCGTTGAGTTCGTGGTAGTGGGTGGCGAAAATCGTCCGCGATCGCACCTCGGCGGCCAAATGTTCCGCCACCGCCCAGGCGATCGACAGTCCGTCAAAGGTGGCGGTTCCCCGTCCGATTTCGTCCAACAACACCAAGGAGTTAGACGTGGCGTGATTGAGAATGTTCGCCGTTTCGTTCATTTCCACCATAAAAGTGGACTGTCCCGTGGCCAAATCGTCCACCGCCCCGACGCGGGTAAAAATGCGATCGCAAATCCCCAGCGTCGCCGCTTCAGCGGGAACGAAACTTCCCGTTTGCGCCATCAATTGAATCAGCCCCACCTGTCGCAGATAGCAACTTTTCCCGCTGGCGTTGGGTCCGGTGAGGATAATCAAATCCGGTCGGTTTCCCGTCTCCTCACATCCTAGATATGCAGAGTTGGGAACGAAAAATCCGGGCGGAAGCGACTGTTCCACCACCGGATGACGGCCGTTTTCAATGGTAATTTCCCGCGACTCCACCACCTGCGGGCGACAATAGCCCTGTTCTGTGGCCAGTTCCGCCAAGCCGCACAGTACGTCTAAGGCCGCCACCGCCCTCGCCACGTGGCGCACGAGTTCGGCCCGTTCTCCCACTTCTGCCCGCAACTGCACGAACAGTTCGTATTCCAGGCGGTTGAGGTCTTCTTGGGCGGTGAGAATTCGCGCTTCTCGTTCCTTGAGATCGGGGGTGATGTAGCGTTCTTCGTTGGTGAGGGTTTGTTTGCGGATGTAGTGTTCCGGCGCCAGATCGCTTTTCGATCGCGGAATGCTGAGGTAGTACCCGAACGTCTTGTTAAATCCGACTTTCAGGTTCGAGATTCCGGTTCGTTCCCGTTCGCTGGTTTCCAAATTGGCAATCCACTGGCGATCGCCTCCCACCATTTCCCGCATTTCGTCCAGTTGCGGGTTGATTCCCGGTCTAATCAAATTCCCCTCTTTCAAGTGCAGCGGCGGCGCTTCTACGAGGTGGGCGTGGAGTTTGCGCCCCAAGGCTTCCAAGTCCGGCGACACCTTCTGAACGGCGCTCAGATAGGGAGATTTGCCTTTTTCGGCGAGTTCGGCCAGTTCGGGGAGTTTGACGATCGAATCGGCGATGGCCACCAAATCCCGCGCGTTGGCGGTTCCCGAACCGGCCCGTCCGGTGAGCCGTTCCAAGTCGTAAATTTGACGGAGTAAATATTGCAAGTCCTGGCGTAATGTGGGGTTTTCTACCAGTTCTTCAATGGTATCCTGTCGGGCGCGGATGCCCCGCACGCTCAGCAGTGGTTGTAACAGCCAGCGACGCAAGGCCCGCGATCCCATGGCCGTCCGGGTTTTGTCTAAGGCCCAGAGTAAGGAGCCGTAGCGGGTTCCGTCTCGCACGGTTTCGAGGATTTCCAGGTTGCGGCGCGTCTGGGAATCCAGTACCAGATAGTCGGCGATGGCGTAGGTTTTGAGCAGTTGCAGGGGAATTTTACGGGATTCTTGGTTGGCCCCGCTGCGGCGATCGGTAAAATCCTGCTCGAAGGTATTTTCTAAGTATTCCAGCAATCCGCCAGCGGCGCGAACCGCTAGGGGCAGTCGATCGCATCCCAACCCTTCCAGGGAGCGCAGCTGAAACCGCTGCAACAGCCGTTGTTTGCTTTCGGCGGAACTAAAGGGCTGTTGCGGCCGCAACGAGTAACAAAACTGTGTGGGGAGTTCTTTCGGTAACTCTTCGGAGGCTTCGCCGGGACGGATGAGACTCCCCGGATTGGGGGCGTTGGTGGGAATCAAGATTTCCGACGGTTGCAGTCGCAGCAATTCTTGCGCCAATTGTTCGAGATGCTGCGCAGCGGTGGTGTAAAACTCGCCTGTGGAGATGTCTGCGTAGGCCAACCCCCAGTTATTTTTCACGATGACGATCGCCGCCAAAAAGTTGTTGCGAGTGGCGTTGAGCATTCCGTCTTCGATGACGGTTCCGGGGGTGATAATCCGCGTGATTTGTCGTTCCACCATGCGCCGTTCCGAAGCCGCCGTCGCTGCGTCTTCGATTTGGTCGCACACGACCACGGCGAAGCCTTTTTCGACTAACATGGCTGAGTAGCGATCGAGGGCGTGGTGCGGCACTCCCGTCATGGGAACTCGACCGACCTTTTTTCCGCTGTCTTTACTGGTGAGAACTAGTTCCAGTTCCCGCGAGACGGTAATGGCATCCTGAAAAAAGCACTCGAAGAAGTCGCCGACGCGATACAACACCACCGCGTTAGGATGGTCTTCTTTCGTCTGAACGTAATGTTGCATCATCGGCGTGAGGTCTTCCCGATTCACTTGCCGATAGTCTGCGTTGGGGATTTGGCTGTCGAGGCTTTTTCGGGGGTCGGGTCGCGCGGATGCACTCATCGAGTTTTCTCGGTTGGCAGTGACGGAACAAGTTTCTAGTTTAATGGGTCGTTCGGGTCGCGGCCGAGACTTCTCAATGTTTCTCTAAGTTTGGGGGCGCGTCTGTGGGGGCGGCCATCGAGCATCCCCCAAAGCCGTTATCCAATGTTGCGACGGACTCTCTCTATTGATATAATTGAGAATCTATATCATTTAATGGGAGGGTTATATTTGACAAAAATTCCGGAATTTCTACGAATACTTACGCAAATGCAAGGTTTTTGGGGCTTGTGATTAGGGGTTTTCGCCGAGATTTATTGAAAAAATATTTTAATAAATTTGCGGAACAAGAGGTTCGATCGCCTCGTCCGTGGCGGCGGTACGTTCCGTTGGCGATCGCGCTGGGGGTGGGGTTGACGGCTTCTGTGGCGGGGGCGAAATTCGTGCGTCAGTGGGAACGCGATCGCGCCCGAGAACTGTTCGATCGACAAGCGGATGCAGTGACGTTTGCTTTGCAACAACAGGTGGATGGGGCGACGCAACTCGTAGGCGCTCTCAATGCCTTCTATAGTACCTCAGAGGCGTTGACGGACGAAGGATTCGCGCAATTTTCCCAACAGTTACTCGTGGGTTATCCGCAAAACTTTCATCTAGGCTGGGCGCAGTGGCGGGAGAACGAGGCCGCAGCCAAGGCCTGTTTTGCAGAAATCTCGTCGTTTCAAGCTGAGAGGGAACCACTGGCGATCGCAGCCATCGAACCGGCTGAGAACTCCACGACTTGGCTCGATTGCGATCTGGCGCCGTTGTTGGACTCAGGGAAAACTCAGTTGGTACAACGACTGTCGATCGAGCCGTCTGTAACGCTTCCCGAGGGTGAGGTGGGTTTTCTATTTTACCAACCCGTGAAGGGGAGAGAGTCCCCCAGTGGCGTAGTTTTCGCCCTGTACCCGAAATCGGACTTTTTCCGAACCGCCCTCGCCAGTCTCAACCTGCGAGATCTCGATATTTACCTGTACGATTTATCGGTCGATCGTCTCGATTCCCAACTCCAAAAACCCAGTCTCGATTCCCGGGAGGGTTTTTTGATGGGATATGCGGCGAAAGAACGCCAACTGTTCGATCGCGTCTCCAATCCACCGCCTCCGCGAAAACCCTTAGAATCCTACTGGAACCCGCGACGCCCTCAGAGGGAAGAAGAAGCGGGCTATCCCCTCCCGGAAACTTGTCCTTACAGCAGCGATCGAACCGCCTGTATGCGATCGCTCAACGTGGCCGATCGCGAATGGACGATTCTCGTCGTCCCGAATTCCTCTTGGAATCGCGTTCCTTGGGCGTCTTTGGCGACCTTGGCCATCGGAAGTTTGGGAACCAGCGTTTTAGTCGTCTATTTGTGGATGTCGATTCGGCGAACCCTCCATACCGAAGCCCTCGCCCGAGAACTCCGCAAAACCAACACCGCCTATCGCGTTTCCGAAGCCCGAACCCGCGATCGCGCCAAACGACTCGAACAAACCCTGCAACAACTACACCAGACCCAAGCCCAACTGATTCAAAGCGAAAAAATGTCCAGTTTGGGGATGATGGTGGCGGGAATCGCACACGAAATCAACAATCCCGTCAATTTCATTTACGGGAATCTCGTCCATCTGCAAGATTACAGCGAAACTCTGCTGTCGTTAGTGTTCGCCTACCGACATCACGTCCCCAATCCGCCTCTTGAAATCCTTCAGTTACTCGAAGACGAAGAGTTGGCGTTCGCCATTGAAGATCTTCCCAAAGTTCTCGATTCGATGAAGATGGGAACCGAGCGCATTCGCGATGTGGTTCGATCGCTGCGAACCTTTTCTCGCCTGGACGAAGCGGAGTTCAAAGCTGTCGACATTCACGAAGGACTCGACAGTACTTTGGCGATTTTGCAACACCGCCTCAATCCCTGCGGCGATCGACCTCAAATCCACGTGATTCAAAATTACGGCCATCTCCCCCTCGTTGAATGTTATCCAGGTCAACTGAACCAGGTTTTTTTGAACCTCCTTACCAACGCCATCGACGCCATCGACGAACGCGATCGCCATTGTACTGATGAAGAACGAGGAACTCAGCCCCCGACGATTTGTATCGACACCGAACTCGAGGGGAGCGATCGGGTGGTGATTCGTATTTCCGACAACGGAATCGGGATTCCCGATTCTGCTAAACCGAAGCTGTTCGATCCCTTTTTCACGACGAAACCCGTCGGACAGGGGACGGGTTTGGGACTGGCGGTGAGTTATCAAATTGTGGAACAAAACCACCGAGGTCACTTGTCTTATACGACGGGTTTCGGTGAGGGAACGCAGTTTAAGATTTGTCTTCCCCTATATTTGTCTCGGGTGGAGTCGTCACCCAACAGCGGTACTCACCGGGTTTTGTCCGACGCCAACTGTTAAGGTTCCACTTTGACGCTTTCACTTCATGCTTCCACCTTCACCCCACGCCAAAAGGCGATGTACCCCTCGAAATGCTTCGCTTTGGCTTTGGCTTCGGGGTAGTACCAGGCGGCGTCGGGGTTCTGTTCGCCGTTGACTTCGAGGGTGTAGTAACTGGCGACGCCTTTCCAGGGACAGGAAGTGTGAGTGTCGCTGGGCTTGAAATATTCGGATTTAATCGAATCTGGGGGAAAGTAGTAGTTTCCCTCGACTCGTTCGCAGTTTTCACTTTCGGCGACGACGACGCCGTTCCAGATGGCTTTGGGCATAGAATTATCCTTTCGATCGCGTTCGATCGTATTCTAGTAGCAGCAATTCCAATGCTGCTGAAAATTGCCGGAAACCGCCCTAGAAACCTTGTATTTCTCATGGAGCAGTCTCGAAACGCTGAAGAACGCCAGTCGATGTTGTACTTCCAATACCATTCTTCTCCGGACGATAACCCTGATGCTACGTCCGTTCAAGGAGTGATTAAGGAGGAAGACGACGGAACCTTCCTGTTGCTGGATTGGCTGCGCCGGGACAAGGATAACTCGAATACGCTGCGAGTGCGGGATTCGGTGGTGATGAGACTCCCTTCTCCCGACGCGACGCCGCCGACGGTGGAGGTATCGCCCCAAGCGTCTCCATCGCCTCCCCCATCTCGACGATCGCGCCGAAACTCTCGAAATTCTACGTCGGCGAAATCGCGGAAGTCGGGGAATCGATCGAGTGTCGGTTCGAGTGTCGGTTCTGAAAAGGATTCCCTGTTTTCGACGGGTTTAGCGGTGGGATTGGGTGTGAATTTGTTGGCCTTGTTAGCGGGGGCTTATTTGCTTCGCTTTGCCTCGCCTGCGGGAGATTTACAGGTGTTACAACAGGCCGACGATCGCCTCGATCGCGGTCAGTTTTCTGAGGCGATCGCCCTGGCGGAAAGCATTCCCCCCGACAGCGACGCTTACGAGGACGCACAGGCGCAAATTGCCCAGTGGCGACGGCTTTGGCAAGCTGCTACGGCGAAAGCTGAAGCGATTGAAGCGGCGTTTGAGAGGGGACAGTGGCAGCGGGTACTGTTGTTGTCGGAAGATCTTCCCGAATTTGAGGAGTTGCGCGATCGCATCTCTCCTGTCGTCGAACAAGCTCAAGCGCGTTTGGACGCCGAAGCTTACGAATGGTTACAAGTGGCGTTCGATCGCGGGCGCGATCGCGATTTTCACGGGGCGTTACAGGCGCTCGATCGCGTCCCCAAAGGCAGTTCTCTGTACGATCGCGTAGCGTCGAAAACTGCCGAATACCGCCAAAAACGGGACGTTCGCGCGGCTTGGCTGCTTCAGCAAGCCTTCGATCGCGCGGCGGCGAAAGACTTTTCTACCGCACTGACCTATTTACAGCAAATTCCCCCAGGAACTCCCGCTTACGAACAAGTCGCGCCGAAATTGGCACAATACCAACGCCAACGCAACCTTCGCGCCACCTGGCTGCTACAAAAAGCCTTTGATTTAGCAGTCAACCAACAGTTCGAGGCGGCTTTAAGTTATTTAAAACGCATTCCCAGCGGTACGGAAGTTTACGAAATCGCTCAGGCGAAAATCACAGAATATCAATTGTTGCGCTAGAGTCTAGGTGTTGAGGTGATGATGAGAGGATGGGATTTGGAGATGACCGGATGACGTACTATTCTCTCCTCACCTCCTCACCGCCTCACCTCTTCCTCACCTCATCACCGGAAAAATGCAATTCGCGCCGTTGTATCCGCTTCTGTATCGCGTTCTCGCGCCGAGGTTTCCGAGTTGTTTGTGGTCGATCGATAGTTCGGAACCGGTGGTGGCGTTGACCTTCGATGACGGACCGCACCCGGAACATACGCTGCAAGTTCTCGAAGTTTTGGAAAAATTCGGGATCGTGGCTAGTTTCTTTAGCTTGGGGAGTTGCGTTCGTCGCTATCCCGATATCGCCAAAGCCGTGTTCGATGGCGGTCACTGGATGGGTTTACATGGCGACACCCATCGATCGTTTCCTCGTTTGACCCTCGAGGAATTACGACTCAGTTTGGAGTGCAATCAACTCGCCATCGCCGAGGCCATCGATCGACCCCTTTCTTGGGTGCAGCATCGCGTCCGCGACGTGCGACCCCCCAACGGTCTGTTTACGCCGCCAACTCTGGCTTCTCTGCATCGTTGGAACTACCGTCCGGTCATGTGGAGTGTGGTTCCCGAGGATTGGGTACGACCGGGCGTCGAGAAGGTGGTCGATCGGGTTTTGCGTCAAGTTCGCCCCGGTTCCCTGGTGGTCTTGCACGATGGCGCTTTTGGAGGAGAAGACGCCGCCGACACGGCGCGATCGATTATCGAAGAATTGCATCGGCGAACGTATCGATTTGTTACTATCGACTGGCTATGGCAATTTAAACTCTGCCAACCTAGTGGCTAGACCCAGAAAGTTGCGTTAACTTACACTTAAGGGCTGCCAAGGAGCGAGTTGCCTTTCCCTTACGATCTCGTACATATTTCAAACTTGCCAAATCGAAGGATATTGCTAACATGGAACGGCGAATCTCGCTCGATATCCATCAGGGGAAGTTCAATCCATGTTCGATCGAACGTTTTTAGTGAAAACGGCTACAATCGGAAAGGCATTTTTCCCCTCTCAGTGTGAGGCGATTTCGGATAGGTCTAAGCCGAGGGAAACTTTGACTCGAAGACCGGGAGTCGATCGCACTTGAGAAAACTTGAGTTAAGCTAAGAAAGCTTTTTTACTCAACAGCTTGATCGCCGATACGAGGCATCACCTGAGATCGCGCGAATTAACGCAACTTCAATTGCATCAGTTGAATCACACGAACATGAGGAACGCGGCATGACCCAGGCTAACAACGTACTTGCTATCAAACAAAACACAATCGCCAGTGTTGACCAGCCTGAGAACGAAATCGACCTGCTCATGCAAGATGAGGTCCGACCGGACGAAGTTCTCGAAACCTCGGACTCGGATTCGGATTCGGATTCTGACGAGTACGTGGAACCCGAAGCAGCAGTGCAGGGAGCCAAGCCGGGAAAAACGCGATCGAAGCGTAAAACTCAGGCGAAAAAGAAACATTACACCGAAGATTCGATTCGTCTTTACCTGCAAGAAATCGGACGAATTCGTTTGCTTCGCGCTGACGAGGAAATCGAACTGGCGCGTCTGATCGAAGATTTACTCTATCTAGAATCTCTTCAAGCTCGTTTCGAGGAAGAAACGGGAGACTTACCGACGGCTCAAGAATGGGCGAAACTGGCGTGGTTGGGAGACCCCATCCGCGAACAACACTTAGAAGAGCAAGGGACGAAACCCGATACGGATAAATACGTCTGGCCGGCGGTACGGGAGAAACTCGACGATCCCGAAACCGAGAAAGCCTGGACGTCGCAAAGCCGTAAAGTTTGTTCGTCTTTCCGCTCTCGCCTGTATAAAGACCGTCGCGCGAAAGATAAAATGGTTCAGTCGAACCTGCGTTTGGTGGTGTCGATCGCCAAAAAATACATGAATCGCGGCTTATCCTTCCAAGACCTGATTCAAGAAGGAAGTTTGGGACTGATTCGCGCGGCGGAAAAATTCGATCACGAAAAAGGCTATAAGTTCTCGACTTACGCCACTTGGTGGATTCGACAAGCCATTACTCGCGCCATCGCCGATCAGTCGAGAACGATTCGCCTCCCGGTTCACCTGTACGAAACCATTTCCCGCATTAAGAAAACGACGAAGCTGTTGTCTCAGGAAATGGGACGCAAGCCGACGGAAGAGGAAATCGCCACTCGTATGGAAATGACCATCGAGAAGCTGCGGTTTATCGCCAAATCCGCTCAACTTCCTATCTCCCTCGAAACGCCTATCGGGAAGGAAGAGGATTCTCGTTTGGGGGATTTCATTGAATCCGACGGCGAAACCCCTGAAGATCAGGTGTCGAAAAGCTTGCTTCGGGAGGATTTGGAAAGCGTTCTCGATACTCTCAGCCCCCGAGAACGGGACGTTCTGCGCCTCCGTTACGGTTTGGACGACGGACGCATGAAAACTCTCGAGGAAATCGGTCAGATTTTCAATGTGACTCGGGAACGGATTCGTCAAATCGAAGCCAAAGCTCTTCGCAAGTTGCGCCATCCCAACCGCAACAGCATCCTGAAAGAATATATTCGGTAATTTCTCAATTTTTATCCCGCAGCTCGCTTAAATCGACGATTATCGGGATTTATAAACTACGGTTGCGTCAGTGGTTTTTCTCTCCGTCGAGAGGAAAATGCTGGCGCGATTGTTGGTTTTGGGCGAATTTTGAAGGGCTTTGGCGGGAGAGAGCCTGTTTTAAGTGGGGTCGATCGATACAAGTTCTGTGTTTTTTCGAGTTGAAAGTCGCCGTAAACATACGGAATAAAGCTACGTGAAATTACGTAACTTTTTGAGACGAATTGATGCGATCGATAGCATTTTTTTGGTTTTTTTTAAGACTTTGTAAAAGCTTTGTAAAAGCTTGTTAAATTAAGGGGGTTAAATTTTTGACGATTATTTTATTTTTTGAGGCAAAATCAACCTTCAACAATAGTCTGCCGAAATTATTGACTAAAAAATCAACTTACTA
>NZ_JBNGCO010000067.1:0-14876 GCF_049974805.1 Baaleninema sp. | reverse complement strand
AAAAATCGCGCCGCCCCGTTAATTTTTGTAAAAATCTTGTCAAATTGAGGTCAAACACAATCAACCTTCAACAATAGTCTGCCGAAATTATTGACTAAAAAATCAACTTACTAGACACACTCCCATTGTAAAAATATACTCTCGCCTATCGGCTCGTTTGTCAAGTCTCCACCCCAAAAAAATCGCGCCGCCCCGTTAATTTTTGTAAAAATCTTGTCAAATTGAGGTCAAAAATTGTGCAATGAGAAATCTCTAATCGAGAACGACTGAAGCAAACGCCATCGCGAGAGCGATCGACCCCAAATGGTGCGGCAGCAACATCCAAAAGGGCTGTTTAGCAATCTTCTGCGTCAACACGATCGAAAGCAAAGCAGTAACTACCAACGTCGTGCCTTGCAAAAACGAGATGACTGCCGCATCCGCCACCCAAATCGGCAAATTCGCCCCGTCCAAGCCAAACGTCGCCAGCGTCACCGGAAGCACGCGCCCCGCTTCGCCCAGTCCCAACGTTAAATAATGGGCGAGATTGCCCCCCAACACCAAGGGCAAATATCCATAAGCCAACTCCACAAACGATCGCGGTTTCGGAGTGTTTCCAACCTGACGGACGCCCCACAGCAACCCATAGGCGATGGCCGGAATCAGAACCGGAACCGACAACGCCAACACCGACAGTTCCAAATGGGGTAAAAACCGAGTCAGATCGAAAGATAACCCAAACTGCTGTTGCAGTTGCGGTAAGCGGTGGAGGAACACGCCCCCCAACAACAAAAACAACAACGCCACCTCGTAAGTTCGGGGTTGGTGCGTCGTCCACAGTTCGATGGCTGGAAGACGCCAGTTAAACTCCACCGAACGATGGGGACAAGCTTTCAAACAAGTCATACACAACACGCAATCGCGGTTGTCTTGCAATCGGGTGAGAATACAGCGGACAGCCATCCGTGTCTTGACCTTCCCCTTTCCGAGGACCGCCCTTATAACACTGATAGGTCGTACATTCCGCCGAACAAATCCCCGGTCGCGCCCGTAACTCCGTCATCGAGAGCTTCGCAAACAAACCGTTCATCCCGCCGATGGGACAGAGGTAGCGACACCAAAACCGCCGCTCGAAAATCAGGGAGAAGATGACCGCCCCCGCCGTGATGAGGAGCAACAAACAACTGGAGAGATAGGCAGTATTTTCCAGGTTCGAGAGTTCTTCCCAGAGGAAAATCAACACGAACAGTCCGAAGAGGAACCAACCGCCCCAGCGTTCGGCACTTTCGCGGGGCCAGCGTCGCAGTTGTCGGGGAAAGAGTTTGAGGGAGAGTTTCTGAGCGAGTTCGCCGTAAATCATAAAGGGACAGACGGCGCACCACAGCCGCCCCACGAAGGGGAAGCCGATGAGAATCAGCGGCCACCACCATGCCCAAAAGAGATTGAGGGCGATGTTGCGATCGCGGGTTTGAGGTCCAATAAAGAGCAAAATCACGACGAGGGCGAACAGCCAGGTGGTGATACCTTGACATACTCGCCGCCTTAAAAGAGCGGCGATTCTCCAGACCTCACGGTTTGGGATTCCTAGTTCGTTGACAACCCTTACTATCCATCGTTGCCAATGAATACCAGAGGGGTTTATCTCCCTAGGCGTTTTCCCCATTGCAGAGGAGGTTTCGGTATGCCCTACCGTACCTGAGAATCCGCGAAAAAATTGGTTCTCTGTACTTGTTGCTTAGAGCTTTTACCTGCCCGAGCCTTCCCGAACAGAACCCACTAACTCTAGTTTTCAAGGTTCAGTTGCCTCGATTAGAGGCTCGGTTTTTAAACGGGTTGAATACCGCTCCAGTTTCTCCCTTATAGCAGAGTCGCCCTGAAAGGGCGAGGCTTTAGACCCAAAATTTCTGGTAAGTCTTGAACGTTGTTGAGAACGAGGGTTCCGCTTCCCACCCATTCGAGGAGTCCCGGTTTTCCGCCGATGCGTCCGAAGAGTTCGGCGCCGCTGGTTTGGAGGAGTCCGCTGGTGAGTTGAAGCATCGGTGCCCGACGCCAGGGAGAGCCGTAGTGGATGAGGGCGGCGATATTGTCTTTTTCGAGTCCCGGTTCGCCGAAGATGAGAACGGATTGGCGATCGCGCGAGGCCTCTTCGATTTGCGATCGAAGCCGTTGGGCGTAGCGACTGCTGCCGATGATGCCCCGTCGGATGCGGGTTACGAGGTAGGGACGGAGGGCGATTTGGCGATCGCGTTCGTAGGCGAGTTGGTTGGAGACGCGATCGAGTTCGGCGGCCAGTTGTTGCGAGAAAATTTGGCTGATTTCGGGATGGCGATGGAGCAGTTGTTGGAACCGTTCTCGGGGAATCCACCAAAGTTGTGTGTCGGTGAGGCTGGTAGCGACAACGGAAACGGGGCGATCGAGTAAGAGATCTTGTAAGTAGAGAACGGCGCCGGGAGTCGAGCAGAATTCCCCGGTATCGCGATGGCAGTAAAGCCGTCCCTCAAAGAGAACGTACAATCCGTCTGGGGGCGTCTTGCGTTTTCCGAGGTGGGTGTCGGCGGGGATCGATCGATCCTCGATGGCGTCGGCGAAGTCGGCGAGGGTGTTTTCGGGGAGGTTTTTGAGGGGCGTATGGGTTTTGAGCCAAGTTGCGCGATCGGAGGCTATCATTTGGGAGCGATCTCCTGTCGTTCGTTCTTTATCCTAGTCGAGCGCTATGACCTGGGCTGACGTACCAAATCTCTGGGTTCCGTTGGTATTGTTGGGCTGTATCCTCGGCGCGGCCGTGTTTTTTTCCACCCGTTCCTAGGGAACGAGAGGAAAATGAATTCGGTTAGGACTGATGCCGAAACCCAGATTTTAACAAGATTCCGTTATTTCAGCCCGAAGGTCGGAACGAAAAACTGGGTTTCTTAACCCACAAGTGCGTCACTCCTGTAGGTCTGAAACGACGAAGCGAAGGGATGGAAAAATCCCTTCGCCGAATCAAGAAGAATCGATGAGGACATCGAGTCCCAACCCGTCTTTGCCTTAAAACAAGAGCTTTAAAACAAACTGTCGTCTCGAGGTCCGACCACCATTTGCAACACCGTGGGGTTGCCACCTTTCTCGTGATACTTATCGGCCCAACCGCGAACCAGTTCGTCGAGTTCCGCGAAGGCGTCGTCGAGGCGATCGCTGGGGATATCCAACTCTTCCAGCAAGCGCATCGTCGTCGGGGAGCGCCGCGCCCAATCCCGCATCATGCGAAAATAGCGAGCCGTATCTTCGACTAAAATATAGGTTCGTTCCTCATCGTCGGCGGGGGAATAGGAGGCGCGTGCCAGGACGTAGACGGGCATTCCCCAAGGGGAGTCGATGCGCGTGACCGTTCCCGAATAAATCAAACGCCGTTTGATATGCTCGGCGAGGGCTTCGCTGAGGGGCATCCGGCGTTCAGGGGGCAGATCTTCTTGAGAGCGACTGTGAAGGAATTCGATCAACTCCATAAATTGGAAAGAGTTAATCGCCTGAGCGTCAGGGAGAGGTTTAGGGAATTTCCGTTCCAGTTGGCGTTTTTCGTCGGGGGAAAGGCTGTTTCCCGCAATGCGGGGTTTTCCCGGTTGCCAGGGAAACTGGTCGAGCCAAACATACGGAAACTGAATCAGATAGCGGGGTTCTTGAGACCCCAACATTTTTAAGAGTTTGCCTTCAGTCAGCGCTTGACGGACTTCTTCGACAATGACCTTGACCCGCCTCGGTTCGATATGATGCAGGTGTCCGGTCATGCGTAAGTTTTGCCCTTGTTCCAAATACGTTAAGTAAATGGCACATTTAGCAGCTGTGGCAGCAGCATCGAGAAACGCCCCATGTCGGTGTCCGCTCGTCCGCATGGCGATAAACGCCAAGTAGAGCATGATTTGATCCATTGCGCTCGGACTTAGGCGTTCGATCAAATCGGTATCTTTATTCATTACAATTCCCGAATCTTCTAATTTTGGAGGTTTCACAGTCTCCTCCGCACGATTTGTGTACGATCGTTACCCATATTGACCCAGAATCAACCGATCTCGTTTTCTGTTGATGGTCTTGTTTCGATGCACACCTGTTCGGTCGGGATAGAAAGCCAAAGCCATCCGCTCGATCGATTCGGCGTAAAGGGCTTCGGTTTGGAGGAAGATTCCCGTATATACTCAATAGTAGCCGATCGAGACCGAACGCCAATCGATCGCCTTGCCCCGTTCGTCGATTTTCCATGATTGTTTTGAGTCCCACTGCCGTGCGAGAAATCGCACGTTTGAAATCGAAACAGAGCCATACCGACGCTCGTTTGCGAGTTCGCGTGCGAGAGGGAGGCTGTGCCGCCTTATACTACGATCTCCACTTCGACGAAACCTTCAGCGCCGACGACAGGACCTGTGAATTTGAAGGCATCCCCCTCATTGTCGACGGCGCCAGCCTACCTTACGTCGAAGGATTGACCATCGACTATACCGAAGACTTGATGGGAGGAGGATTTCGCTTTTACAATCCCCATGCCGAGCGAACCTGTAGTTGCGGTCATTCCTTCGTCCCTCAAAACGACCCTTCTAGCCACTAACACAGCATTGACAGAGCCGCCTTAGATTGGTATAGTTAAAGACTGTTTCCAAACTAGAAGCATAGTCGGCTTACTACATTACCTATGCCCACCATTCAGCAGCTCGTTCGCAGCGAGCGCCAGAAGGCAAAGAAGAAAACGAAGTCGCCCGCTTTAAAAAGCTGCCCTCAGCGACGAGGCGTCTGCACGCGGGTGTACACCACAACGCCGAAAAAGCCGAACTCCGCCCTGCGTAAAGTGGCACGGGTTCGCCTGACCTCGGGCTTTGAAGTGACCGCCTACATTCCCGGCATCGGTCACAACCTCCAAGAACACTCCGTGGTCATGCTGCGCGGCGGTCGTGTCAAAGACCTTCCCGGCGTGCGCTATCACATCGTGCGCGGCACCTTGGATACCGCAGGCGTAAAAGACCGTCGTCAAGGTCGCTCCAAATACGGCGCCAAACGTCCGAAAGAATAAGGCCCGCCACCTTCACCGGGTCGTTGTTCGTTACCTGTTGTCTAGTGAGTTCGTAAATTAATAGCGGATACAGAAACTTATGTCACGTCGCAGAGTCGTCCAAAAACGTCCGGTTCCTCCCGATCCGGTTTATAACAGCCGTCTCGTGAGTATGATGGTGCGTCGCGTAATGCGCCACGGTAAAAAATCTCTGTCCTCGAACCTGATCTACGATGCCATGAAGATCGTCGAGGAGCGGACGGGATCGGACCCCTTAGAATTATTTGAAACCGCCATCCGCAACGCGACGCCGTTAGTGGAAGTCAAAGCGCGTCGAGTCGGCGGTGCGACTTACCAAGTTCCTATGGAAGTGCGTTCCGATCGCGGAACCGCCTTAGCCTTGCGTTGGTTGATCGCCGCGTCGCGCCAGCGTTCGGGAAAAACCATGGCGATGAAGTTGGCCAACGAACTGATGGACGCGGCCAACGAAACCGGAAACACCATTCGCAAGCGGGAAGAAACGCACCGTATGGCGGAAGCGAACAAAGCGTTCGCGCACTATCGGTACTAAACCGCGATTCGCTAGACGACATTCGGAATTCGATCGGACAAGCTTCAGAAGCACCAGAATATTAAGATACAATAAGGAACGTTGTGTCCGCGTCAGACGGGTTGCGCCAGCAATTCGGACGCGGCGGCCGCGTGTGAAAGAACCCCGATCGAACTTCACCCGCGTTCTCGTAACTCACAACCCGAGTGACACAGCGGCAGATTCAATAGGGAGGTTATTGTGGCACGAACAGTCCCGCTTAACAGAATACGCAATATCGGTATTGCGGCTCACATCGACGCAGGAAAAACGACCACGACAGAGCGTATCCTGTTCTATTCCGGGATCGTCCACAAAATGGGCGAAGTCCACGAAGGAACGGCAGTAACAGACTGGATGGCTCAAGAGCGGGAGCGGGGCATTACCATTACTGCCGCTGCGATCAGTACGAGCTGGAACGACCACTTCATCAATATTATCGATACCCCGGGTCACGTTGACTTCACCATCGAAGTCGAACGCTCGATGCGGGTTCTCGACGGTGTCGTGGCCGTTTTCTGTTCCGTCGGTGGCGTACAGCCCCAGTCTGAAACCGTTTGGCGTCAAGCCGAGCGTTATAAAGTTCCCCGGATCGCGTTCGTCAACAAGATGGATCGCACGGGTGCGAACTTCTTCAAGGTTTACAACCAAATTCGAGATCGGCTGCGGGCGAACGCCGTCCCCATCCAAATCCCCATCGGAAGCGAAAGCGATTTCCACGGCGTCGTCGATCTCGTCGGACAAAAAGCCTACATCTACACCAACGACATCGGTACAGACATTCAAGTGACCGAGATTCCCGAAGAAGTCGCCGAACTGGCGGCTGAATATCGGGAAAAACTCCTCGAAGCGGTGGCCGAAACCGACGACGCTTTGATGGAGAAATACCTCGAAGGAGAGGAGCTGACGGAAGAAGAAGTCCGCGCCACGGTGCGCAAAGGGACGATCGCCGGAACCATGGTTCCCATGCTCTGCGGTTCGGCCTTTAAGAACCGAGGCGTCCAGCGTCTGCTCGATGCCGTCGTCGATTACCTGCCCTCTCCCATTGAAGTCCCGCCGATTCAGGGTACTTTGCCCGATGGAGAAGTGGCAGAGCGTCCGGCGGACGACGAAGCCCCCCTGTCAGCCCTGGCCTTTAAAGTCATGTCAGACCCTTACGGTCGCTTGACCTTCGTGCGCGTTTACTCGGGGGTTCTCCAAAAAGGAAGCTACGTTTACAACGCCACGAAAGATCAGAAAGAGCGGATTTCGCGCCTGATCGTCCTGAAAGCCGACGAGCGCATCGAAGTGGACGAACTGCGTTCGGGGGATCTCGGCGCAGCGCTCGGGTTGAAACAGACCCTAACAGGGGATACGATTTGCGACGAAGAATCTCCCGTTATTCTGGAATCGCTCTACATACCCGAGCCGGTGATCTCCGTTGCGGTCGAACCGAAAACCAAAGCCGACATGGAGAAACTCTCCAAAGCGTTGCAAGCGTTATCGGAAGAAGACCCGACGTTCCGCGTGACCACCGACGCCGAGACCAACCAAACCGTGATCGCCGGGATGGGGGAACTGCACCTGGAAATCCTGGTCGATCGAATGCTGCGCGAGTTCAAAGTCGAAGCCGAAGTCGGTGCGCCGCAGGTGGCCTATCGCGAAACCATCCGCAAACCGACTCAAGCCGAAGGCAAATTCGTGCGTCAGAGCGGCGGTAAAGGACAGTACGGTCACGTGGTCATCGAACTGGAACCCGGCGAAACCGGAAGCGGCTTTGAATTCGTCTCCAAAATCGTCGGCGGTTCGGTTCCGAAAGAATATATCGGTCCGGCCGAAAATGGGATGAAAGAAGCCTGCGAATCTGGTATCCTTGCTGGTTATCCCTTGATCGACGTGAAAGTCACGTTGGTTGACGGGTCTTACCACGAGGTCGATTCCAACGAGATGGCCTTTAAAATTGCCGGTTCTATGGCAATTAAAAACGCCGTCACCAAAGCATCGCCGGCTCTGTTAGAGCCGATGATGAAAGTCGAGGTCGAAGTTCCCGAAGAATTCATCGGAAACGTCATTGGCGACCTCAACTCCCGTCGAGGCCAGATCGAAGGTCAGGAGACGGACGAGGGCATGGCGAAAGTCTCCGCCAAAGTCCCTTTGGCTGAAATGTTCGGCTATGCCACCGATATCCGCTCCAAGACCCAAGGTCGCGGTATCTTCTCGATGGAATTCAGCAACTACGACGAAGTTCCGCGTAGCGTCGCTGAAGAAATCATCGCAAAAAGCAAAGGGAACGCATAACACAGGAGAAGGAACACAGGATTCATGGCACGCGCAAAATTCGAACGGAACAAACCCCACGTCAACATCGGTACGATCGGTCACGTCGATCACGGTAAAACGACGCTGACGGCTGCGATCACGGGAACTCTCGCCGTGACGGGTAAAGCGAAAGCTCGCAAATACGCCGACATCGACGCCGCTCCCGAAGAAAAAGAGCGGGGTATCACCATCAACACGGCTCACGTCGAGTACGAAACCGAAAACCGCCACTACGCTCACGTGGACTGCCCGGGACACGCGGACTACGTGAAAAACATGATCACCGGAGCCGCTCAAATGGACGGCGCGATCCTGGTGGTGTCTGCGGCTGACGGTCCGATGCCTCAAACCCGCGAACACATTCTGCTGGCTCGTCAGGTGGGCGTTCCCAGCTTGGTCGTGTTCTTGAACAAACAAGACCAAGTCGATGACGAAGAGCTTCTCGAACTCGTCGAACTCGAAGTCCGCGAACTGCTCAGCGAATACGACTTCCCTGGCGATGACATTCCCATTGTCACCGGCTCGGCTCTCAAAGCCATCGAAGCGCTCGAAGAAAATCCGGCGATCGCCGCTGGCGAGAACGAATGGGTCGATAAGATCCTGCAACTGATGGAAGAAGTCGATAAGTACGTGCCGACTCCCGAGCGCGATGTCGATAAAGACTTCCTGATGGCAGTTGAAGACGTATTCTCCATCACCGGTCGCGGAACCGTGGCAACGGGTCGGATCGAACGGGGCATCGTAAAAGTGGGCGATACCATCGAAATCGTCGGAATCAAAGACACTCGCAGCACCACCGTTACTGGTGTGGAAATGTTCCAGAAAACCCTGGATCAAGGGATGGCTGGCGACAACGTGGGCGTCCTGCTGCGTGGGATTCAAAAAACCGACATCGAACGGGGTATGGTGCTGGCGAAACCCGGTACGATCAACCCTCACACCAAGTTCGAGGCTGAGGTTTACATCCTGAAAAAAGAAGAAGGCGGACGTCACACCCCCTTCTTCCCCGGATATCGTCCTCAGTTCTACGTGCGGACGACGGACGTGACCGGAACCATCAGCGACTTCACGGCTGACGACGGCAGTGCTGCTGAAATGGTCATGCCCGGAGACCGCATTAAAATGACGGTGGAACTGATTTGCCCGGTGGCGATCGAAAAAGGAATGCGCTTCGCCATTCGCGAAGGCGGCCGGACGGTCGGCGCCGGTGCGGTGGCTAAGATCGTCGAATAGTTAGATCCGCCGGACTTTCCTCTGGGGCGCACTGCGTGCGCCCCTAAACTTGTCTGTTTTCAACTGAACCTCGACAACTGAACCTCGACAACTTAAGATCATGGCAACGATTCAGCAACAAAAAATCCGCATTCGACTCAAAGCGTTTGATCGACGCTTGCTCGATACCTCTTGCGATAAGATCGTCGATACGGCCAACCGCACCAGCGCCACGGCGATCGGCCCGATTCCTCTTCCCACCAAACGGCGCGTTTACTGCGTGTTGCGATCGCCCCACGTGGACAAAGACTCCCGCGAACACTTCGAGACGCGCACCCACCGCCGCATTATCGACATTTACCAACCTTCTTCTAAAACCATCGACGCCCTGATGAAGCTGGACTTACCCGCTGGTGTCGATATCGAAGTAAAACTTTAACTCTTCCGCCGAGGGTGGTTTTCTTTTGGAAAAATCCCTCGGCCTTGTCAGCAGAAGGAAGCCAAAACCCAAATCGCAAGGCTTCGCCGTGCGCCTCAGCCGAACGGTTTGGGCGATCGCAGTCCCTAAGCGGGCGGTGAGTATGTCAAGTGCTTTCAATGCGTTACAGTAAATAGAGAAGCACAGTTTTGACAGACGACATAATGGCCACCTCGTCTTCTATCGCGGTTCGAGAACTCCCACTGTTCCCCCTTCCGGAGGTGGTGTTGTTTCCCGGCAGACCGCTCCCACTCCACATCTTTGAATTCCGCTATCGCATGATGATGAACACCATCCTCAACAGCGATCGCCGCTTCGGAGTGTTGATGTTAGACCCTGTGAGTCGTCAGACCACTGCCATCGGATGTTGTGCGGAAATCGTTCAGCACCAACGGCTTCCCGACGACCGCATGAAGATTTGGACGCTGGGGCAACAGCGGTTCCGCGTTCTCGAATACGTGCGAGAAAAACCCTATTACGTGGGATTAGTGGAGTGGATCGAAGACGATCCCCCAGAACAAGACCTGCGATCGATGGCCACCGAAGTCGAACAACTGCTTCGGGACGTGGTACGCCTGTCTGCTAAGCTGATGGATCGCGAGATCGAGCTACCGGACGACATTCCCAGTCTGCCGACGGAGTTGTCATATTGGGTCGCCGGAAATCTCTACGGCGTCGCCAGCGAACAACAGGATTTGCTCGAAATGCAGGATACGGCTAAACGTCTCGAACGGGAAGCCGAAATTTTGACGACGACCCGCAACCACCTGGCTGCTCGGACGGTCTTGAAAGATACGTTTGACGGGTAGCCGGTGCAGCGGTGGTATTGTCGCGTGTTGTGTAGGATTCGATCGAAACTGTCATGGGCGAAGCAAAACGTCGAAAAGAAGCCCTGGGTGAGAAATACGGCAAAGACCCGTACATTTTGCCCTGGGTTCCCATCACCAAAAAACAAGCCGAGCAGTTTGTCAACTGGACGACGAAAGGCGCGTGGGTCGGTATCGGGGCGCTAGTCGCGATCTGGCTGACCGTGATTTTCATCGGGCCGGCGCTCGGGTGGTGGGACTTGCAATAAATTATAGAAATTTCGAATAACTTAACCTCTCACTCATCATCAAAATCGGATTCGTCCGAGGCTTGTCGCTAGAGATTGTCGATTTCTACAGACAGCTCTGTGGGTTCGATCGCGCTCCGGCTCCCGCTTCTTGAAGTCAAGAGACGGCGGGGGCTAGGCGTTTGTTTGCGTTTCTGAAGCCGAGCGATCCCCGCTGTGACTTGCGATCGAAGATACGCAACGTTTCCAGAAAGTAGGTTAACGTGAAGCAGAGGTCTCGATAACTGACTGCCTTTCTCCAGCGAGCGTGCTAGGTCGATCGAAAGACCGAGATGAGATAGATTGTTAAGTAAATCTTAAAAATGTTAACCTGCGTGTTTCGCGTGATAGGAGGAGAACCGTGTTTATACGACTTGCCGAACAGCACCGTCAATTCGTGCGAGAGCTAGTGATGAATCTCAAGGCGTTAGCCATCGTGCTAGAGCGTCGGGGATACCTGGCTTCGTGTTACACCTGTGGCAGTCAGATGAACAGTGCCTCGTTCATGGTCAGCCTGGGGGACAACCACCTGATTCGCTTTTTGGTGTCCGATTACGGCATCACCTGGACGGAGATGCGCGACGATCGCGAACTGATGAAACTCGAAGGCGCCGAAGCGATCGCGCAACTGCAAGAACTGGCCAATCTGGTGAAATATCAAATCGCACCGAGCGAATACCGACCGGCAGCGGTTCAAAAAGCCTAAAATAAAAGTAGAGAACCCGTTTTCAGCGGTTCGATCGCTTTGATTTGGTTTTTCTTCAATGACAGATATCGAGCTGGGTTGGCAGCATCGTTACATCGATACCAATCGCATTCGCCTTCACTGCGTCACCCAAGGTGAAGGAGAACTTGTCGTATTGCTACATGGTTTTCCCGAATTTTGGTATTCCTGGCGCTACCAAATTCCCGCCTTAGCCCGCCGCTTCAAGGTGGTCGTTCCCGACTTGCGCGGATACAACGATTCCGATAAGCCCCGAAGCGGCTACGACTTAGATACCCTCAGCGAGGACGTGCGGGGGTTAATTTCCGCCCTGGGCTACCGTCAAGCTCATCTGGTGGGTCACGACTGGGGCGGTGCGATCGCGTGGCATTGCGCCCAAAAATTCCCCGAACTGCTCGATCGCCTCGCTATTCTCAACGCTCCTCACCCTCAAACCTTCACGCGAGAACTCGTCGGAAATATCGACCAACTTCGCCGCAGTTGGTACGTTTTCGCGTTGCAAATTCCCACCCTTCCCGAATGGCTGATTCAGAACAACCTGAAAAATTTCGTGACCAATATTTTTCGGGATAACGCGGTGCGTAAGGGGGCGTTTAGCCGAGAAGATACAGAAATTTATCGAGCCGCTCTGGAAAAACCCGGCGTTCTGCAAGCGATCGTGCAGTATTATCGCCAGCTCATGACGCCTCAAAGCTGGGTCAAAACCTGGACGCGATCGCCGGGTACGATTTCCGTTCCAACGTTGGTTTTGTGGGGCGAGGACGATTCGTTTTTGAGTAAAACCTTAACTGAAGGACTCGATAAGCTCATTTCCGCACCTTTTCAGCTTAAGTTTGTTTCTCAGTGCGGTCATTGGATTCAGCAGGAAGTTCCGCAGACGGTGAATCGGGAGTTGTTGGAGTTTTTTAAGGTTTAACTAATGAGGGGTTCACCGGAGCTATAAGTCCCGCGCTCTACCTGAAAGGTGAGCGTCGGGATACATGGACTCCCCTTGAGAAGTCGATTCCCCTCGATGGGGATGAGACAAGCATTTGCATTGGCTATGGCTTGTGGTAAACTATAGCGATGTAGCCCAGGGACTCTGGGGAACGGAAACAGCCTGTCAAGTCGGTCTGTCGGGGGTCTATGACCTAGATAAGTGGCGTGGGGCAGGAATACCTAACTGCGAGGTTGGGAAGCCCGCGCTGTACCCGTAGAGTCAGCGTCGGGAGGATGTCACGGAAAGCGGGTATCGATCGAGGGGCGCATTGCCCTGCTGTGTTGGAGGGGCTGTCCGGCGTTAAGTTGAAGCCAGTATCGCTCAACTAAAATTAGTCTCCTCACCACTCCAACCATGCTCGCCGACGATCCCCTCTACATCACCCCAGAAGACTACCTCGCCGCCGAAGAAATTAGCCCCATCCGCCACGAATACCGCGACGGTGAAGTCTTCGCGATGACAGGCGGGACGCTAAATCACAGTGCGATCGTCCTCAATTTAGCCACCACCCTCAAAATTCACCTTCGTGGTTCCGGTTGTCGTCCCTTCTCCGAAGGCACTAAAACCCGCGTCGAGTCCAGTAATGCCTACTACTATCCCGATGTCGTTGTCAGCTGCGACGATCGCGATCGCCCATCCAAAGAGCAATACATCGAATATCCCCGCCTGATTATCGAAGTTCTCTCTCCCTCGACGGCTCGTTTCGATCGAACTGAAAAATTCGCCGACTACCGCACTATCCCTAGTCTCGAAGAATACGTTCTCGTCTCCACCGATCGCCAGCAGGTTGAGGTTTTCCAAAAGGTCGATCGTGGCAACTGGGCGATCGCACCTACCACCGATCCCATCCAACTTGCGAGTGTGAACTGTGCGATCTCGATCGCCGACATCTATGAAGACACCGACATTCCCGCTACGTTAGACGGTGAATCGGCAGTGGGTGGAGTCTTTTAAGGTTTGAATCGATCGCTGTTTTTGTAAGTTTGGAGATTTTAGCCCCCCCCATGTTTTTGGAGAAACTGGGGGTATTTATAAAATTTTTTAAATAAAAATCAATCGATATCCTTTTAAGGAATAATTTGAACCCTAGTTCCATTTGAAACTTTTGAAAACAGTAACGCAATATCCTCATCATACATTCTCAAACAGCCATGCGAGATGGCTTGACCTACCGAATCAAAATCGTTAGTTCCGTGAAATCCATACCAAAGATCGTCGATAACTGTAAACGCAATCCAATAATTTTGAATCGGATTGTTGGGATTATCTGGCGAAAAAACTTCACCAGTAAATGGATGTTCCCACCAGGGATCTTCTGTTAATTCTATAATATAAAACTCTCCTATTGGGGTTTCCCATCCGTCTCGACCAACAGCAACCGGGAATTGTATTACTTTTTTATCCCCTCGCATTAAATACACTTTTCGTTCTGAGAGTCTAACTTGCAACCAGATATCTGAAGAAGAATCTCCTTCTTTTTTTAAAAATGATTTGTATAAAACTACATCCTTGATATTTTTAGATGGATCGACTTGATGAGCGAAGCAGGTAGACGTAAAGCCACCAAGCATTAAAGTAGATACCACACAAAAATACGATAATAAATTTGTTCTTATCATTTTTTTGTTTATCTAGGCTATCGATAGTTTTAAGTTTGTAATTTTAAATTGGGGAAATTGTGGCGACTTTACAATTAATCAAACCACAATTTCCATAAAATTCAATTTTTATGGTTCTTTTTACCAAGAACCTCTTCTCGGGGGAGCCGGTCGATCTTGTTCTCCCACTTGTGTTTGTACTCGCGTCATGGTGAACGGGATACTGGCAGTGTTGCCGCAAGAGACTTGTCCTTGAATTGTATTTCCGTTGGAGCTTAGAGTCCCCGACCAAGTTAAAACTTGACCGCGACCCGAGAATTGAGAATTGGAAAAAGCTGCACCTTCGTAGATATCCACACGAGTTACACCACCGTTTACCCCTGGTCCAGAAATCCTGTAGGGAGGTCCCGAATACAAGCGCACTCCATAGGTTTGTGTTGAATTCGCGATGACCGAGCAATTGGGAACCGCGAAAAGACCAACGGTTACAGTCCAAGCCCCAGTCAAATCGATATGAGAAAACGAGAGAGTTTGGGAGGGGGAATTAGGGTTGATAAACTCAGGTCGGAGGTAATCCGGACCCGGATCGTAAGGAAACGGGGGAGCGGCTTGTTTGTCTAATAACAATGGCGAATTTAAAAGAGATCGATTTTGTTTAACGTCCCAAGTGTCACTGAGCTCATCTGAAAGCATATCAGTGACAACAGGTGTTGCTGAAGACTCTTTTGTGGGTGAAATCGAACTTATCGCAGGTTCCATTCCCAAAAGAGTCAAGACTGCCAGCAAAATCGATCGATCGAACCCAATCTTGGTTAACTGGAAGCGTTTCACGATTTTTATCTCCGTTTAAAAGAGGTCAAAAAAGAACAACATTACTACTTGAACGCCTAAAGGTTTAGAACGGCAAAAATC
>NZ_JBNGCO010000066.1:0-27464 GCF_049974805.1 Baaleninema sp. | reverse complement strand
CCTCTGCATTGGTGGCATATCGGGACCAAATCGGCAAACGCCCGCCTGTGGCGACAATGGAATTGATGTGGAGTCCCTACCGCCATCCCCATCACGTGGTTTCGGGATTCGTCCATCCGCCGACGGAAACTCTGTTTCGAGAAACCTTCGTCCTGCGAGAACAACCGCTGTTTACTACGGTTAAAGGCTTAGAAGGTAGTTGCGATTTGCCCCGCAGTCGAACGGCGATTGTTGGACTGTCGGGGGATTGTGCGGATTCGGAACCGACTGCGTCTTGGCAGCGGTTACATCTCCACGCCCGAGATTACGGACTCGGGGGACCAGATGTGCTGCTGGAGTCGGAAGAACAGGTGATTCGGGATTTAAGGGCGGTTATTGCGGGGAAGGAAACGGAATTGACGAAATCGGCGGTTTGGACGGTGGGATTTTACATCTGGAGAACGGGGGTTCCGGAGGATTTGAAAGGGGCGATCGAAGTGGCGAAAACTCAGATTTTAGGGGGGAAAATCGCTGAGATGCTGCAACGGTTACAGGAGGCTACTTCCCATGAAATCGCCGTGAATTAGTGCAGTGATTCTCGCGGCGGGGCAAAGTCGCCGCAAAGTTCTTCGGTTTTGGGGGAATTCGCCGCCCGAGGGGGACGATCGTTTTAAAGCTGGCTGTCGGAAATTCCTACGGAGGCGATCGCGGTTGATGAGGACATGGCTGCGATGTTGCACAATTGCGATCGCCCCGAGGATTTGTAGCGGTTCTCAAAGCCGATTAGGCTGGAAAAGCAGTTGAAGATCGAAACTCATGGGCGAACTTTGGTGTTTGGCGATCGGGGTCGATCGTTCTCAATTTCTCCAACCGCTGCGATATGCGACGGAAGACGCCCAAGCTTTGCGAGATTGTTTGGTGGAAGCGGGCGTCGCGTCGAACCGACGGGTTTGGTTGATGACGCAGCGATCGCCTGATGGGAAGGATTTCGACAGTTTTCCCAGTTCCGAAAACCTCGATCGCCTTCTCGATCGCCTCGCGTCTCAATCCATCCCACCGGAAGACGGACTCTGGCTGTTTTTCAGCGGCTACGCCCTCAACCATGCGGGGCGAGATTACTTCATACTGGCAGATAGCGACCCCGACAAGCTGTCTGAAACGGCAATTTCGGCAAAATCGCTGTTCGATCGACTGCATGCCTTTAACCGCCACAGAACCGTCTTATTTCTGGATATCGATCGCCCCACCGCCCCCCACGCCGGACCGGAAATCGGGTCGGACATCGCCCAACTTGCTGAAACCACGGGGGTTTCTGTCGTCTTTTCCTGTCAGCCTCACCAACACAGTCGCGAAACTCGCTATCTGCAACGGGGACTGTTTACCGCTGCCCTTCTCGAAGCCCTCCATCACCATCGCTGTCGGACTTTCGCCCAACTCGAGGAATATCTCAGCCAGCGGTTGCCCCAATTGGCGGAACATCACCGACAACCGCCTCAAACGCCCTGGTTGGTTGTCGCTTCGCCCGATCGATCGATCTTTCCCGAGGGAGAGGTTTCTTCGGAAGTCTCGCCAAGTACAGAGATATCCGGCGACGCTGCGACGGCTACGGAAGAACCGAAAACCTCCCTGGCGGCGTTTTGGCAACTGACGCTGACGTTGGCGGTGATTCCCGCGTTGTTGATGGTGGGGGTGGTGTTTTCGCCGGATTTCTCGGAAATTGAAGAGTCCGCTGATACTGAAACGGCGACTGAAACGGCGACTGAAACGGCGGTTGATGACATTGAAACCCGACATCGCCAACGTCTGGAAACGGCGAAAGCGGCGATCGATCCCACTCAAGCGTCTTCCTACTGGCGATCGATCGATACCCTCAAACAAATTCCCCCCACTTCGCCGATTTATCCTCAAGTCCGAGAACAAATCGACCTCTGGAGTTGGGACATTTTGAAACTCGCCCGCATGCGGGCGGAAAACGGCAATCTCGACGCCGCTATCGAAACCGCCCGCTTGGTTCCCCCCAATACGGCGGCGTATGAAGCTGCCCAAGGGGAGGTGAGGAGATGGGGGGATGATGGGATGAGGAGATGATGGGAAAGGTTTATCGATCGATGGAAATGTGAAATTCCATCTGCGACTCTAACGGTTTCCCCCCCGCCAACGGCGGCGTTACGGGAATTACACCCCCTTCGACGGGGGCGGCGTAACTGGGGTAAACGCTGGCGGCTACGCTAATATGTCCGTTCGCCACTGCTAACCCATGAGTCGGATCGTAACCGCGCCATCCCGCCCCCGGCAAGTACGCCTCGACCCAAGCGTGTAAATCCCGTTCTTCGGAATCGGGATCGCCTTCCTGGTAGCCGCTGACGAATCTCGCCGCTAATCCCACAACCCGACAGGCGGCTACAAACAACACGGCAAAATCTCGACAGGAACCTTCCCGTTTTTTCCAGGTCATGCTGGGGGATTGCGGGTCGCCGTGGGGACGAACTACGTATTTACAATTGCGATAGATTTCTTGGGTGAGTTGGTGCAGAAAATCGATGGGTTTGCCGTGGACGCGATAGGCAATTTCTTCGCCTAGTTCTGCGGCGACGGGATCGCCAGTTGTGGGCAAAATTCCCAAGGGATGGAAGTATGGCGATAGTTGCGATCGCAGGGAACTGGGATAGTCGAACGGAAGCTGCATCGCCCAGGGTTCGAGAAGGTAAACAAACGGGTTTTGTTGCAGGGTTTCGACTTCGGAAATTGAGGTGATTTGCAGTTTTTCTGTGGGGCGATCGAACCAGAGGTTTACCGTTGCGTTTCCGTCTAAATCTACGATTTCCGAACGTCCGATGGGGGTGGGAGATACGTCGAGTTGGTAATGATGGAGTTTTTGCCAGCCGTCGCATCGCGGTCGCAATCGCACGACATGGGGTTTTAAGAAAACAGGCTGGTTGTAATGATAAGTCGTGCTATGTTTTATTTTTAAAAGTGCCATTTTAATAGGTTGGTTTGAGGATTTATAAAAAATATCGGATCGAGAAAACATCCAAAACTTATACTATTATAGTATATCTCAAAATCAATCAGAATCATCAATTTTTATCAAAATTTAATCTTAAAATTTAATCTATCGCAATTAAGCGTAGGGGCGAAAACGGTTCGCTCCTACGCAGAAAATCGACTTAACTCACCATCAACTGGGTCATAGTTTGACTGTCTTCCGACTCCGATTCCAGGGGATAACTATTAAAGAAGGTTTGGGAAATCTGTGTATCCACCTCGTTCATTTCGCTTTGCAGGCGATCGAGGAATTGGTGCAATCCCACCTCAAACACATCTTCAATGGTCGTATATCCCAATTTCGAGCAAAGTTTTCCTAACGCCCGTTCTGCACTGTTACACCAAGTTCCAACAGGCGTTCCGGTAATTTGATGCAGACAATGTTCTGTTTCTTGAAGACAGAAATTAATCGATCGCGGAAACTCTCGGTTGAGAATCAAAAATTCCGCCACCCCAGCAGGAACGATGCGATGTTGCGCTTTCCGATACATTTCGTAAGCACTGGTAGACTTGAGAAGAGCAATCCATTGAATGCGATCGAGCGGACTTCCCACCCATTTCGCCGATGGTAATAAGATAAAATACTTCACGTCGAGGATGCGATCGGTTTTATCCGCCCGTTCTAACAATCGCCCCACTTGACCGAAGTGCCAGCCTTCATTATGACTCATTGTCGCATCCATCACCCCCGCAAAACGGTGACTGGCGAACTTCACGTGAAAGAATAACTGATGAAAAATATTATTTGAATTGTCAGCGGCGGCGTCTTTCAACAGATGGTAAAACGTATTCACCTCTTCCCACATTTCAGATGAAATGATTTCTCGGATCGATCGCGCGTTTTCTCGGGCAGCATACAAGCAGGATAAAATGGAATTGGGATAGTCTAAATCGAACGTGAGAAACTGAATCACGTTTTCCGCCGTCGCTTCCCCGTAGCGTTCTTCAAATAACGCTAAATCTCCTGTTGTAATCACCAGCGGACGCCATTGTTGCTCTAAACCCGACGGCAAATCTAACATTAAATTGAGATTGAAATCGATGAATCTGGCGACGTTTTCCGCCCGCTCGATATAGCGATTCAGCCAATAAATGGAATCTGCAACCCGACTCAGCATAATTCAACCTTCCTTTTTAAAAAACACCCGAGACCATCGTTTGTAATTTTGTAGGTTCCTGACTTTTTAAAACGAAACCACGGAGCGAAACCTAACTCTCAAGATTTTGGTTTTCTCTTCATCTCTTTGGCGTCAATTTTTGGGTATCGATCGACTCACCGAATGGCGATGAAATCCCCAAACTTATTCTCGTTTGGTTCCACTCCATTCCACCCCACCTACAAACTACAAAACTCTCAACTCTCAATTAATTAACACCCACGTATCTTTACTTCCTCCGCCTTGAGAAGAATTCACCACCAACGACCCTTCTTTTAACGCGACCCGAGTTAACCCGCCCGGTTGAACGTAAATATCATCGCCGCGATGGAGAATATAAGGCCGTAAATCCACGTGACGACCCGCCACTTCGCTATCTCCCACTAACGTCGGAACTCGCGACAGACAAATCGTCGGTTGGGCGATGTAATTGCGGGGATTGGCGATAATTTTCTCGGCGAAGGCTTCCCGTTCTTCCGGGGTCGATTGCGTTCCCACTAACATTCCGTACCCTCCCGCTTCGTTCGCCGATTTCACCACCAAACTCTCGAGGTTTTGGAGGACATGGTCGCGGTCTTTGTCTCGCCAACAAAGATAGGTGGGAACGTTCGGTAAAATCGGGTCTTCGTCCAAGTAATACCGAATCATTTCCGGAACGAAAGCGTATACCACTTTATCGTCGGCGACTCCGGTTCCTGGGGCGTTGGCGAGGGCGACGCGACCGGAACGATATACTTCCATCAACCCCGGAACTCCGAGAAGGGAATCAGACCGAAATTCTTTCGGGTCGAGGAAGTCGTCGTCGAGGCGACGGTAAATGACATCGACGCGACGGGGTCCTTTGGTGGTTCGCATTTGTAAGTAACCGTCAATCACGACTAAATCGCGACCTTCGACGAGTTCGACCCCCATTTGTTGGGCGAGAAACGAATGTTCGTAATAGGCGGAGTTGTAGATTCCAGGGGTGAGAACGACTACGGTAGGCTGGGCGAGTTGCGGCGGGGCTAAGCCGAGAAGGGTTTCGAGGAGGTGACTCGGGTAGTCATCGACGGGTTGAACCGCCAGGGTTTGAAAGGCACCGGGAAAGGTACTTTTCATGACGCGGCGGTTTTCTAAGACGTAGGAAATTCCGCTGGGAACTCGCAGGTTATCTTCGAGAACGTACCATTGACCGTCGCGATCGCGCACGAGGTCGGTTCCGGTAATATGACACCATACCTCCGTCGGCGGTTTCAAACCGATACAGGGTTTGAGAAAACCGGGGGCTGATTGAATAATATGTTCGGGAACGACGCCGTCTTTAACGATTTTCTGGTCGTTATAGACATCGTTTAAAAAGAGGTTGAGGGCGGCGATTCGCTGTTTTAAACCTCGTTCGAGATATTCCCAATCTCGGGCGGAAACGAGACGGGGAATAATGTCGAAGGGAAAGACTTTTTCGATGCCGCGATCGTCGCTGTAGACGTTGAACGTCACGCCCAGTTTGAACAGGGCAATTTGTGCGGCTTCTTGATATCGCTGCAATTCCCCCGGTTCGAGATGCTGCATCCAATCGATCGACCGTTTGGCGAACGGCCGGGGTTTTCCAACGTCTTCAAAGAGTTCGTCGAAAAAATCTCCGGGGTCGTAAGCGTCTAACTTCACCAATTGCGCTCCTCCGCCTTACTCTTCTATCTAGGATTGAATTAACGAGCGCCCGCGACTGTATCTGTGGTTACAGTTTCTTTGAGTTTCACTTTGAATTTTTGGGTTGGGAACGGCCATCGAGGATCGATCGACTGAAAAATTTTCGGGCGATTTGTCGTTTTTTTCAACGGATTCTGGGTGAATCTCCTCGCCAACGGCAAAACCCCGGAATCTTGAGGATTCCAGGGTGATTCACAGGGGATTTCAAATTTCCACAGACTGAGTTTAAAATAAGAAGTATCGCTGCGCCATCGGTAACACTTCGGCGGGTTCGCAAGTCAGCAATTCCCCATCTGCCCGAACTTCGTAGGTTTCGGGATCGACTTCAACCTTGGGTAAGGCGTTGTTGAGTTTCAAATCGGCTTTTGTGATGTTGCGGGTGTTCGATATCGCCACCGCCGTTTTCTGCAATCCTAACTGTTGGGGAACTCCCGCATCGATCGATCCTTGAGAGACAAAGGTGAGGGATGTCGCCGCCAGAGAACCGCCGTAACTGGCGAACATCGGACGCATATGAATCGGTTGCGGGGTGGGAATGCTGGCGTTGGCGTCGCCCATTTGCGCCCAGGCGATCGATCCTCCTTTCAACACTAACTCGGGTTTGACGCCGAAAAAGGCCGGTTTCCACAAACACAAATCTGCGAGTTTCCCTTCTTCGATGGAACCGACGACGTGAGAAACTCCGTGAACGATCGCCGGATTGATGGTGTACTTGGCGACGTAGCGTTTCGCCCGGAGGTTGTCGTTGCGATCGCTGTCTCCCGACAACGCCCCACGCTGCACCTTCATTTTATGGGCGGTTTGCCAGGTTCGGATAATCGTTTCCCCCACCCGCCCCATGGCTTGGGAATCCGAGGCGATGATGCTGAACGCCCCGAGATCGTGCAGAATATCCTCGGCGGCGATAGTTTCGCGGCGGATGCGAGATTCTGCAAAGGCGACATCTTCGGGAATGCTGCGATCGAGATGGTGACACACCATCAACATATCGAGATGTTCTTCTAAGGTATTCGTCGTGTAGGGGCGAGTCGGGTTCGTCGAAGAAGGGAGAACGTTGGCGTAACTGCACACTTTAATAATGTCTGGGGCGTGTCCGCCTCCCGCCCCTTCGGTGTGGTAGGTATGAATGGCGCGATTTTTGAACGCGGCGATGGTATGTTCGACGAAACCCGCTTCGTTGAGGGTGTCGGTGTGAATCGCCACCTGTACGTCGTAGTCGTCGGCGACACTCAAACAGGTATCGATCGCGGCGGGGGTGGTTCCCCAGTCTTCATGAAGTTTCAAGCCAATCGCCCCGGCGAGAACCTGTTCGACTAAGCCTTGGGGTTGCGAACTGTTTCCTTTCCCCAAAAAACCCAGGTTCATGGGGAAGGCTTCCGCTGCTTGTAACATCCGATGAAGGTTCCACGCCCCAGGGGTGCAGGTGGTGGCGTTGGTTCCCGTGGCGGGTCCCGTTCCGCCTCCTATCATCGTGGTAATTCCCGATGCGATCGCCGTTTCGATTTGTTGGGGACAAATAAAGTGAATGTGGCTGTCGATTCCCCCGGCGGTGACGATCGATCCTTCGGCGGCGATGGCTTCGGTGGCGGGGCCGATAATGATATCGACGTTATCTTGAATGTAGGGATTTCCGGCTTTGCCAATTTTGTAAATTTTGCCGTCTTTAATGCCGATATCGGCTTTGACGATTCCCCACCAATCGAGAATTAAGGCGTTGGTAATTACCACGTCCACCGCCCCGTCTTCTCGTGAAATGGGCGATTGTCCCATTCCGTCGCGAATGACTTTTCCGCCGCCGAATTTTACTTCGTCGCCGTAGGTGGTGAAATCCCGTTCGACTTCGATGAGTAATTCGGTATCCGCCAATCGGATGCGATCGCCTACCGTGGGTCCGAAGGTTTCAGCATACGCCCGTCGATCCATTTGATAGCTCATATTTTTTAAAGGTCAAAAATGCTGTGATGTTCGATTTGAGGTTAAATTAATTTGAAGTTAAATGAAAATTCATCGGTGGGGGCGGTGCGTGACCATTTATGAGTCTCACGATCGACCGCCTATATTTTAAAGTCACGCACCAGACGGATCGACCTCCAATTTATCGATCGCCTTCCTATTTTTTCTTCTTTTTCTGTTTGTCTTTTTTCTTCTTGTCTTTCTTTTTCGATTTCTCTTTCTTCTCCTCCTCTTCCACCTCCGGTTCTCCCTCTAGGAAACCGTTCACCAAGCCGTTAAACCCGTAAATGCGGCGACTTCCCGCCACCGCCACCAGTTCCACGGTTTTCTCGTCTCCCGGTTCGAAGCGAACCGCAGTTCCGGCGGGAATGTTCAATCGCATTCCTTTCGTCGCCTCGCGATCGAACTGTAAGGCGTCGTTGACTTCAAAAAAGTGAAAGTGCGATCCCACTTGAATCGGACGATCGCCTGAATTGGCGACGGAAACTGTCAGTTTTTCACGTTCGGCGTTGAGTTCGATCGCACCTTCGGCGGGAAACAGTTCTCCAGGTATCATAATTTTTAGTAAACCTCAAAAAATCCTCAATCTAACCCATTCTGAAATCGCAAAACATCCCATTCAAAAACTATTCGATGGGATCGTGAACCGTAACGAGTTTCGTTCCGTCAGGAAACGTGGCTTCGACTTGAACTTCTTTCACCATTTCCGGAATTCCATCCATCACGTCATCTCGCGATAACAGCGTTTTTCCATAACTCATCAACTCCGCCACCGATCGCCCTTCTCGAGCGCCTTCTAAAATCCCCGCCGTAATAAAAGCAACTGCTTCGGGATAGTTGAGTTTCAAACCTTTTTCCTTGCGGCGTTCCGCTAAAAGTGCCGCCGTAAAAATTAAAAGTTTGTCTTTTTCTTGGGGAGATAGTTGCATAAAAAACCTCTAATCTGCTATAATAAAGTAGCCCCTTTTTAACGGGGTTTGTCATGGGCGATTTAAAGTTGCCAAAAGCGAGATTTCACGGCGGAGGTTTGGCGATCGATCCCTCGAAAGAGTTGCCAAAGTTGGAGGAACCCATCAAGAACCGCTTGAGTCGATCGCCCGCGATACCGACAGACCAAACCACACTCGAGACGAGTCAACCCCACATCTCCCTGAGTGTCGCGCATTTGCCAGAGCGATCGCCCTTTTTTCAAAATATCTTCAGAAACGGGTTTTCCGATAATGGCGAACGTCGCCACAACTGGAAAGCCATTTAAACCGTTGGGAGAATCGAGTAACGCCGAACCCCCTTCGAGACAAGATCGATCGATCCAAAGCGGCGTTTCCTTGCGCCAAATTTCCGTGTGCGATCACCAACTTCCCGACTCGAACCGTTCCCCTCTCGCCGTTCTCCCAAACCGCAGGATTTCCCACCCCAACCAAACCGCATTTTCCCCCAATTCCACGCGCGTCTCCTGACGAAACACCGCCCCATCGAACAGAATCGTTTCTCGCGGAACATATTCCAAATAGGCGTTATCTTCCAATTGAAAATTCACCGTTTGCGTCGCCGGATGTCCGTTACTGCGATAAACTTTACTGGCGGCGACAGTCGTTAAATTCGCCTCCGCATGAGGATGAAGGCGTACATCTTGACTGAGAATATCCCCCCCAACAAGCCCTCCCGCAGTATGGAGAATAACGCTATGACAAATATTATCGCCTTCAGGATGAAACGACCGCTGAATTTTATAGGGAGCTTGACTGTAAGCCTCTTTAACACGAGTGGTGCGATCGCGTTTGGCGTAAGTCAATTTAAGTTTTCCATACCAAGAATTCATGAGGCGATGATGGGATGATGGGATGATGAGATGAGGTTATAACGAGATTGGTAGGGTGTGTGACGCGGCCGAAAAATGTTGTCGAAATCCGGAAACTATTATGTTAGCGCGTCACGCACCGCCCCCAGCGAGAGATGACGAGATAACGAGATTGGTAGGGTGTGTGATGCGGCCGAAAAATGTTGTCGAAATCCGTAAACTATTATGTTAGCGCGTCACGCACCGCCCCCAACCGGAAGATGGTTTGACTTCGGTAAAATATGAGATCGAACAAAGTCTTCAATCTCGTCGAGTCCCTGTTGAGTTTTGAGATTGGTCAAAACAAACGGTCGATCGCCGCGCATTTTTTTCGCATCTCGTTCCATTACCGACAAATCTGCCCCGACAAACGGAGCGAGATCGATTTTATTAATGACCAGCAAATCGGATTTCGTAATTCCCGGTCCGCCTTTACGAGGGATTTTATCTCCAGCGGAAACATCAATAACGTAAATCGTTAAATCCACCAATTCCGGACTGAACGTCGCGGCGAGATTGTCGCCTCCGCTTTCGAGAAATACGAGATTGAGCGTTTTAAATTGCTGTTCGAGTTGTTCGATCGCCGCTAAATTAATCGACGCATCTTCGCGAATCGCCGTGTGAGGACAACCTCCGGTTTCCACACCGAGAATGCGATCGCTCGTCAACGCCTCCGCCTTAACCAGAAATTGCGCGTCTTCCTGGGTGTAAATATCGTTGGTGACAACCGCCAGTTGCAGGGAATCCCGCATCCGCTTACATAACGCTTCGACGAGAGCCGTTTTTCCCGAACCGACGGGCCCGGCGATTCCAACGCGAAAAGGTGACATAACAGGAAATAGGGAATGGGGAAGAGTTCAGAAACCGTTTTCACAGGTTAGAATCTCACGAAATCTGAAAAAGTATGCAAATTTGCAGAATTTTTGCAGTTTGTTTGAGGTTTAACTGCGAAACAGGCGACTGTAAAGGGTTTCGTGTTGCATACTGGCGAGGCTGAGTCCCCAGCTACAACTGGCGAGATCGTCGTCTTCGAGAACGAGAATTCGATCGATCGCCTCCATCAGCGTCAGTTGCAATTGGCGGGTTAACCGCTGTCCCGCCGTTTGTCCCAGAGGAACCAGTTTCACCGCCGCCGCGATGAGGTGGGTTGTCCAACTATATAAGTATCCTAAAGCCGCCTCATGAAGAGGAATGTCCCAAGCGGCGGCGGCGATACCGTAGGCGATCGCCAAATTGCAGGGTCGATCGACTGCAACGGAATAGGACGTGAAATCCGGTGCGATCGCCTCGTCCAAGTCGCACAACAGCCGCAGGAGAGAATTTCCCATTTGCCAGCTTTGCTGTTGTAACTCGGCGGTTTCTCGCGTCGCACTCAGCCAGCGGTTCCAGCGGGCTAAATCCGCGAGATTTCCCGCTTTCACACTGCGATAAGCCCGAACCATGACAGCCGTTTCAATGCGAATCGTGCCATGACGCAGTTCCGTTTCGAGCCATTGTCGCACCTCGTCGGCGTCAGTAAGAGTTTGCGTTTCGACGAGGGTTTCTAAGCCTTCCGAGTAGCTGTACGCTCCCAGAGGAAGCGTCGGACTCACCAATTGCAGCAGATTTAAGAGAGACAACACCGTTTACCCTTTCCTAGGGTGCGTGACTTGACAAATCGGGTGTAAATCCTCAGACCGAGAACTCGTCACCCACCGACAATGTACGCCTTGAAAAATCGAGTGTAAATCCTGAGACCGAGAACTCGTCACGCATCGCCCCCAACCGGGGAGATGACGAGATGATGAGACGCCGAAAAAATTTCCCCAAAAAAATCGAAAAATCCCCTTGACACCCCCTGACGGGGTTGCTACTATAGTTAACGCGGACGCGATGGGGCGTCGCCAAGTGGTAAGGCAGCGGGTTTTGGTCCCGCCATTCGGAGGTTCGAATCCTTCCGCCCCAGCTCCTAACTTTAACTTCATATATTAAAAGAATGAGGCAGCTTTATCGCTGCCTCTTATTCTTTTTTTACATCTTCCGATCGAATTGAATAAAACATCAATATTAAGAGAAGGTCGATCGCACCCTAACAAGGTGACGAGTCCCCCAGTTCAATACCGCCGAAGGTTGGGATTGAGGTTGGGATTGGCTTTCGGCTCTTTCTGATGCGCTCGATAGGCCACCTCTTGCTGAAGTTGCTGGCGTCCGTTGCGAATCACCCGCATCATATCGCTGAGTTGCTGTTCGATATTCCGCAACACGCGATCGGCGTATTCGTCCGCCCCCGCTTCAATTTGCTCCGCTTCCACTAGGGCGCGGGCGCGAACCTCTTCGAGTTCCTGTTGCGCCTGACGCTGCATCTGCTCGATTTCCGCGATCGCCCGTTCTTGAGCGATTTCACAATCCGCTTGCACTTGCTGGCGCAAGCGATCGGCTTCCACCTTCGCCTGTCGCACCAACCCCATTTCATCGAGGATGCTGGCGGCTTGCTGTTCGGCGGCGTCCACAATTTCTCGCCCGTACTGTTCCGCTTGGCGAAGAATCTCATCTTTCTGACGGATCACCTCTTCGGCTTCCTGAAACGCCGTCGGAAGATTGAGGCGAATCGCGTCGAGAATGTCGAGAAGCGGTTCCTCGTCAACCAGCGTCCGCCCCGTAAAGGGAATGCGGGGGCTGTCGAGAATCGCTTCCTCGAGTCGGTTGAGCGCCTGCTGAACGTTGACGCTCCCTTGACTGGCTCCCTCTTGACGTTGTTCGGGCGTTACAGTTTGGGCGGGTTCGCCTTGAGGTTGGGGGCTGTCTGATTGGGGGTCGATCCCGGCTGAGTCCTGGCGTAACATCGATAAATCTCTATGGCAACAGGTTGAGGAACGAAGCGATCGACAGAGCCGCCGAAGCGAGCGATTTCTTTAACCACACTACTGCTGAGGAAACTGTATTCGTTGCTCGTGGCCAAAAAAACCGTTTCGATCGCTTCAGATAGGGTTTTATTGGTGTGAGCCATTTGCAGTTCCATCTCGAAGTCCGATAACACCCGCAAGCCGCGCAGTAATACCGTCGCTTCTTGGATGTGGGCGTAGTTGACGGTCAAACCATCAAAACTATCAACTTCGAGGTTGTTCAGGTGGGAGGTACTCGCCCGAATGAGACGCATCCGATCTCGAACGCCGAATAGCGGGTTTTTATTAGGGTTTGTTACCACGGCAACAATCACTTTGTCAAACAAACGACACCCTCGCTCGATAATATCGAGGTGGCCGAGGGTGATCGGATCGAAACTGCCGGGGTAAATGGCAACGACGTTTTCACGCTTGTAAGGCATGAGAGCGGATCTGAAACTTACTGTTATTGTACACGCCCGATTTTGGTGACTTTACGAAGACGGCGCGATCGAGGCATCTTTTTCAAAGGCTTCACCCAAGCGATCGGGACTGAACGCCCCCACTTCCGTAACGATCGCCGTAATTAAATCGGCGGGAGTGACATCGAACGCCGGATTGTAAAACTCTGCCCCCACGGGAACCAGGCGCGTGTTACCGATTTGATAAATTTCCGAAGGATCGCGTTCCTCGATGGGAATTTGGCTTCCGTCGCTGAGGCTTAAGTCAACTGTCGATCGTGGGGCGGCCACGAAAAAGGGAATATCATGCGCTTTCGCCACCAACGCGAGGCTGTAAGTGCCGATTTTATTGGCCGTGTCGCCGTTGGCGGCGATGCGATCGGCACCGACAACCACCGCATCTATCATCCCCTGCTGCATACAGTGCGCCGCCATGCTGTCGGTAATCACCGTGACGGGGATACCATCTTGCAAACATTCCCAAGTGGTCAATTTTGCCCCCTGCAAGCGAGGGCGCGTTTCGTCGGCGTAGAGGCGTTCGAGGCGATTCGCCGTTTGTGTCGATCGCACCACGCCGAGGGCGGTTCCGTATCCCGCCGTCGCCAAAGCCCCCGCGTTACAGTGAGTTAACAAGCGCAGCTTTTCCGGAGTTTGGGGCAACACTTCCAACCCGCGATCGCCAATAGCTTGACAGGTTTGCAAATCTTCGCGATTGACGGCGTGGGCGGTGTCGAGGAGGGTTTGGCGGACTTCTTCGACAGAACCGGGGGTTTCCTTGGCGACCTTTAACATACGCTTGATCGCCCAAAATAGATTAACCGCCGTCGGTCGCGTTTCCCGCAACATCTGTCCGATGGCTTCGAGGCGTTCGAGAAACGCGGTGCGATCGCGGGTATCGATTTCCCGCGCCCCCAGATACATCCCGTAAGCGGCGGCGACGCCAATAGCGGGCGCCCCCCGCACGATCATCGTTTTAATCGCCACCGCCATATCGTCGCTGCGGCGAATTTCAACTTGGGTGTATTCCCGAGGTAAGCGGTTTTGGTCGATGAGGGCGACGCGATCCTCGCGCCAAACAACGGGGTACAACATAGTAATTCGATAATTCGATAAGCGGATTGGACAACAAACCGTCAACAGAAACCCAGAGTCGTGACGTTTCGCTTCCCATCATCGCATTCTTGTATCACTTCATCTCCCACATTCAGGATGAATCGCGCCGTTGCTGCAAAGATAAGACAGCGCCTCGGCGTCTAAATTGCGGGCGTTGCTGAAATCGACCCCTTCGACGAAACTGTTGGGATCGTTGAGATTCGATCGAACCACAAACGTATTTTCCGATTCCTGGGGTTCCCGCGTCCAAATAACACCTTGAAAATTCGCCCCAGAAACATCCGCCCCGCGCAAATCCACAAAACTGAAATCGCTGTTTTGGAAATTGGCATATTGCAAATTCGCCAACCGCAACGACGCCCCCGATAAATCCGCCCCTCGGAAATTCGTATTCGTCAAATTCGTATTCGTCAAATCCGCCCCGGACAAATTCGCATCTTGCCAGTTCGACTGACTCAAATTCGCCCCCGTCCAACGACTTCCACCCGCTTCAATTTCCGTCAGCGTCGCCCCCGTTAAATCAGCATTGGCGAAATTGGCCGTACTCAAATCCGCCCCCGTCAAACTGCCCTGACGCAACGACGCCGCCTCAAAATTCGTTCCCACCAGTTGCCCAGAACTGAAATTCGCGCCGTTGGCACTGATCCCTCGGGCGTCGGCGTGGTTGAGATTGGCTTGCATGGCGTTAGTGCGGTGCATCCAGACGTTCGTTAACCGCGACCCGGCTAAATTGGCGTGACTGATATCGGCACCGCTTAAATCGGCAATCCAATCGTCGTAAGTGCCGAAGCGTCCGTCTTCTCCCGCCCCGTAAAACTGGCTGCCTTGAAAACTGGCGCGATCGAGAATCGCCCCGCGAAAGCGAATCCCCGCTAAATCCACCGCATCCAGAACCAAAGTAAAGGGCGCGTCGGCGGCGGTGGTTTGTCCCAAATGGGTGCGGCTGAGGTCGGCGGTGGGCATATCGCCGCTATAGTTGGTGAGAATCTTGGCAATCGCCCGTTGCGTTGCCCGCAGTCGTCGCGCTACCGCCGCTTTTTCCGCCGCGTCGCCGCCGTATTGCAAAGAATCGAGGTCGGTTTTCAGAGATTGGTTGAGTCGTCGCAATTCTTCAATGGCTTCCACGCCGCGACTGGCGAGGGATTGTTGAATCGCGTCGATGAGTGGCGGCGAAGTTTCCTGTCCCAACAAATCCACCAACAGCGACATCGCCCGAGGATCGTCGAGGGTTCCCAACGCTAAAATGGCGTTTTTCCGTTCGTCCGGCGCACCGGGGGCGGGGGTTAGCTTGCCCACCAGGGATAAAAACAGTTCGTTGTCCTGTTCCTTCAGTTCCCGCCAGTTGGTTTGTTGCTGAACGTACACCTGAGTTCCAACAAAGGTTCCCAACACCGCCGCCAGACAGAACAGCATAACGAGGAACAGCGTCGCCCCCGGATGGCGGCGCATCCACCACCACAGGTTGGGAGTCGAGGGCGGAACTTCGTCAGCGTGGGGAGACAGGACGATCGAATCGACGAGTTCCCCTTCGTAAGTCTGCGTCCAATGTTCGGTATTGGGGGGCGTAGTCCAAGCCCAATCGCCATAGGGGTTTTGTACAGCATCGAGGAGGTGAGTTCCGGCGATTCGATCGTGGAGGCTGCGTCCGTCCCGTTTGACGCGAGATACCATCCCGTCGCCGAGGAGTAACACCCCCGTCATTCCGGTGAGAACGCCCAAATCGGGAAACGCGCCAGTGAACCGCCACAGCAGAAACGCCGTTCCGCCGATAAGTCCCCAGCGTCCGATACCTTCCCGCAAGACGACGCGAAATAGGGCAGGGGGCGTTCCGTGGCGGTTGACGACTTGTACGCCAAACCAGCGTTTGGGGTCGGTTTGGCCGGTTTTGCAAAGTAAATAGATTTGCCAACTTCCGGCGAGGGCGGGTAAGACTAAGGCCCCCGTCCAAAACAGGTTCGTCAGTGGCGAAACGTTGCGGTTGGGTTGTTGCATGGGCAAGCCCAAAACCTGACCGATGCGGTCTTCTGTGGCGGCGAGTAGTGGGCTGAGGGGAACGGGGTCGCCGATTTCGCGGTGTTTGGCGTAAGCCCCCAGTCCGTAGGGAATCGCCGCACTTCCGACGAGGAAGGAGACTTCTAAGACGAAGGCGCAACCGCGACGGACCAGCATGGGCGTGCGTCTTAGGGTGTCGCGCCACCAGGGAAGCAGGCGATCGAAGTCGGAGTTGACGGAAGGGCTTGCCATAGGACAAACGAAAGGTTCAGGTCTTTTCTTGGTTAGTAAAAATGTATCAGCTTGTCGGGAAGGCGGGGCGATCGAATCCTTTCCCAGGTAAACGAAAAACGCCAGAACTCGTGAGAATTCTGGCGCGATCGGGTTTCAACGTTTCAACCGAGAGAGTGAGGGGGCGACGTTATGGATTCACCTACGCAAGGAAGCGGAAAAACGAACCTCTTCCCCTCTCCCCATAACTAGGGTGCTAAAGCGTTACCGCGCAGCAAGCTACCGATAGTTTTAGCGGTGATTTTCATTTGAATCAAAGGATTGGCGGGAACCACCGTTTTGTAAAGATAGCTGTCGAAGGTGAGTTTCTGCACGTCTTTGTCGGCGCACATTTCCACAAACGCTTCGCGAGTGGCATCGGTACGGTAGAACACCCGTTGCAGTAAATCCAGCACCAGGTAGGTCATACCATATTGTTTGTCCCACCGCTTGATGTACAGCTTCATGTCCTCTTCCGTAGGCAGGTTGCGGCCGCCGTTGGTGGTTTCCACGAGGGTTTCCGCGCACATCCGCGCCGATTTCGCCGCGAAGTAGATGCCTTCACCGGAAGATTTGGTGACGGTTCCCGCTGCATCGCCGACAAGCGCCACACGACCGCGCACCCGGCGAGGACGGGGATGTTCGGGGATGGGGTGAGCTTCCACTTTGATGATGCTACCGCCTTCTAAGCGACGGGCTGCACGGGCGCGAATTCCCGCTTGCAGCTTTTTGATTTTCGCTTGGTTGACTTTCATCGTCCCGGTTCCAACGGCCACGTGGTCGTATTTGGGGAACACCCAAGCGTAGAAGTCCGGCGAGACGTCGTCCCCGACGTACATCTCGGCTAAGTCTTCGTAATACTCCATTTTGTCTTCCGGCAGGCGAATCCGCTCTTGGAAGGCAATGGCGTAGTTGTAGTCTCCGGCGTCGATGGCTTTGGCCACGCGGGAGTTGGCACCGTCTGCCCCGATGACGACATCCACTTGTAGGGTTTTGTTTTCACCCGTCAACGTGCCGTTTGAGTGGTCAGCGTAGTGGATGACGTAGGGATTGGTGTTGTTATTGGGAATTTCTAATTTGTGAACAGTTCCGTTAATTAAATTGGCGCCGAGTTTGGCGGCGCGATCGCGCATGAAGCCATCGAGGACTTCCCGGCGACACATTCCGATATATTCGTCCTGATTGGGAAGGTGAATGTCCACTTCCCGATTGGACGGGGAGATCATCTTCATGTTGCGGACGCGGCGATCGACGATCTCCGGCGGTAAGTCAAATTCGCTCACCATGCACAGGGGAATTGCCCCTCCGCAGGGTTTGGCGTTGTCTAACTTACGCTCGAACAAATAGGTTTCAATACCAGCTTTGGCTAGGACTTCGGCGGCAGAAGATCCGGCCGGCCCACCTCCGACAACAGCAACCCGAATTCCCAAAGGTCTTCTCCTATACATCGTTTACGGCTATACGGGAGTGAATCGTATCACGGTGTTTTCGACCGCGGCCGGCTCGAAGGCAAAGTTGTGACGCAATGAAACACACTGTAACATTTCGCAACTTTTTGGTTGCAAAAATCGCGGGCGATCGCGGAAATTTCTGGGGGCGATCGTCCGTTTGGGGAATCTAGGGAACCCGGATGCTGTCTGGAATCGGTCGGGCGATCGCAAATTGTACTCTTTCGTTTAACCTCTATCAACCAATGTAACGATTTTGTAAGCGATCTTCACGTATCGATGCAAATCCCCAAGCCAAGCCTTTACATTGTTGAATAAACCCCCTTTCTCATCATCCCCTCATCTCATCATCCCCTCATCTCATGACCCTTCCCCCCTGGTTCGCGATCGCCACTATCACCGTACTCGTCGCCGTCGTCACGAATCGATCGCTCAAAGCGGACGATATTCGCTGGTTCAATCGCCTCCAGCGCCCGCCCTGGCTGACCTTTGAAAGAGCAATTCCCCTAATTTGGACGATTATCTTCATTTGTGGCGCGTGGTCGGCGGTGTTCGTCTGGAATGCCGACCCCGGAACCCTGCCAACTTGGGTTTTGATGGCGTATTACCTGGTGTTGGAGTTGGTGACGCTGTCGTATACCCCCGTCATGTGTCGATCGCGCAGTTTGCGGGTGGGTACGATCCTAGGCGGAACGGGGGCGATTCTCTCGATTCTCTTGGCGATCGCCGTCCAGCCGATTTCTACCGTTGCAGCATTGCTATTATTGCCTTATATCCTTTGGAGTCCCGTAGGAACTTATACCACTTGGGCGATGATTCGCTACAATCCCAACGACGCTTAAGCTCTACCCTTCAACTACAATTTAAATATTCCTGGCTCAATATTCTTTAAACTCCCGAAAATTCCTGAATGATTCCCGAAATTTCGTCACTGGAAATCGCACATCTCGCCTCGGGCGATACGCTCTCGATTCAAGTTTATAAATTCCGGGGCAAAAATCCCGGGCAAAAAGCCTATTTACAAGCCAACCTTCACGGAGCGGAAATTGTTGGAAACGCGGTAATTTACCAATTAATTGAATTGTTGAGCGAGCTGGACGAAACCCAGCTTGATGGCGAAATCTGGCTAGTTCCAGCCTGCAATCCCTTCGGCACGAACCAGCGGTCTCATCATTTTTCGAGCGGTCGGTACAATCCTTACGACGGACAAGATTGGAACCGTATTTTCTGGGATTACGAAAAAACAGAGGAAGATATTGCAGCATTTGCAAAAACACAACTGGATTTAGAGCCAGACGAAATTCGGAAAAACTTTCTCGATCGAATCCTCCAGAAATTCCAAACCCTCCGCCAGGAGATCGAGTCGCCGAGTGGCGTTCCCTACAGCGATCGATACCGTTACGTCCTGCAATCGCTCTGTCTCGATGCAGATTACGTCATCGACATTCACAGCAGCACCAATCGATCCTTTGACTATCTTTACTGTTTCCAAACCCGTGAAGAAAGCGCCAAGTATTTCTTACTCAACTACGGTATTTTACTAAACGAATACGATGGCGATGCCTTTGATGAAGCCTTCCTCAAACCTTGGCTTGCCCTAGAGTTGGAACTGACCAAACTGGAGAAACCGACCTTTTTTGACCTGGAGTCTTGGACTCTCGAACTGGGGTCGGGAATGGAAATGAATGCGGATTCTGTATATCGCGGCGTTCGGGGTATAAAAAACTATTTGGTCGGAAAAGAAATGTTGAAAATTTCAGGATTTCCCCTCGTTCAAACTGCATCTCAAAAGGTTGAATTTTTCCGAAAAAGTCACATCAAAAAATACTATGCACCTCGGGGCGGACTAGTGCGATCGCGTGTCCTTCTCGGAACCATCGTAAAACCCGGAAAGTTGCTCTATCAATTGTTGGTGTTGAACAAAACAGGCGAACCGCCCGAAATCCTAGACGTTTGCGCCGAACGGGGCGGGATCGTCTTCGATTTATCGACGAACCAAGCCGTCAATCAAGGGGAATACGTTCTCGGACTGTTAGAACGAGCCGAATCCGGAGCCGCCAATCCATAGAGATTCCGAATCCCATAGGAAGCATAGAAGGGCGATCGAACGTTACCGACCGGTCAACTGTCACATTCACGAGTAGACAGTTGCAGAAGTAGAACGGATTCAAACCCATGACCCGAGAGCGATCGACACAATGAAACCATACGACGCAAACCTTCAATCGCTCACTCAGGAACACAGGCCATGAAAACCGCTCTTCCTCTCAAAGTTGCTGCACTTTCGACGCTCGCGCTCTCCACCTTCGGTTTCGGAGCCACCTTCACCCCCAAACCGGCCGAAGCCGCACTCTTCGGACAACAAGAAGTCACACAACGGGACTTCGTCGCCGTCGCCGCACCCGTCGGCGATACCGGACGCCACCAACTCCTCGTCATCGAACAACAATCGAGTTCTCGTCCCTGCTGGTCTGAAAGCGGCGCGAATCCTACCGTAGTCGATCCTTTACTGTTAGACTTCGACTTTACAGGAATTTGCGGACGCTCCACCGATAGCAACGGTTACTCGATTCGCGTCGGCGGACAAGACTTAGGAATTCAGTACAGCCTGCGGGTCGTCCGTCAAGGAGACGATATGGTACTGATGGGTATTCCCTTCCGTCCCAACCAACCGACCCTCGAACTGGGACGCACAGCTTATACGCGAGATTTCGCCCGCATCGACTTAAACCCCGGCTGGCGCTTCGCCAAACGAACCTATCAAGGTCGCACTCTCGGTCACGTTTATCTGACGAACGACCTCAGCTTAAGTGCCTTAGCGCAACAGTCCGATAACGTCGCCAGCCGTCCCACGACGCCGAACGACGACGATGGCAAAGAAATCGAAACCCCGACGCCAGAAACCCCCGCACAAGAGCAGGATTGGCGCGACGAAATCCAACTGACGAACGAGCAAGAACGAGAAATCGCCTCGATTCGCCAACGCTACTTGGCTGAAAACTCTCGCTTGCAAGGAGAACTCGACGCGGCCCGTCGCGAACTGCAAGCCATGACCATCGGCGATGCGTCCAACCGTCAGATTCGCCGCCAGCGTAAAGTGGTCGAAAATCTGCGCGAGGATATCTACGACCTCCGTTTCGACAGCATCATGGAAATCCGTAACGAGATGTCGATCGAACAACGGATGGCGTTTGCAGACTTGATGGATTTGCAAGGACAAACGGTCGATGCTGACCAGGTGTTAACGAGCCTCCTCCGCTAAGGCTGTTCGTCGGAGTGTTTCACGCTGCCATCGACCCAACAACGTCTCCACAGGTTCAACGATGCACGGTTCGGGCGTTCTCTGAAAAAGAGAGCGCCCTTTTTTTCAGTCAACAGCGAGCCGTTTCGTAGGGTGCGTGACTTGATAAATCGGGTGTAAATCCTGAGACCGAAAACTTGTCACGCACCGACAAGGTACACCGCCAACAGACAAGGGTGCGTGACTTGATAAATCGGGTGTCGAACCTGAAACCGAGAAATCGTCACGCACCGACAAGGTACAAGCGAACAGTCAACAGTGAGGACAGTTGAGAGTTCTCATCATCCCATCACCTCATCACCTCATCATCCCCTCACCGCATCACCCCATTATCAGAGATTCGGTTAACCGCCCCGATCGCATCTCGATAACCGATACCCAATTTTGGTAACTTTCACTATAATTACCGTAACCGCTTAGAAATCGCTTCGCGATCGCAACGCGGAACGGAGTTCTTTCGCACCTTTCGACTGACCCCACGCCGAACGCTCGTGACGAGGAGCGTTCCCTTGCTGTACCCCAGTGTCGAGCCATGACTTCCACTCAACCTTTAACCACTGACGATCGACGGCTCAACGTCTCTCCGGAAGACTACAGCTTGTTAACCGATCTCTATCAACTCACGATGGCGGCTTGCTATATCGGTGAGGGGTTAGAACAACAACAGGCCAGTTTCGAGCTGTTCGTTCGCCAATTGCCCGATCGCTTTGGATATCTCATCGCGATGGGACTCGAACAGGCGATCGAATACATCGAAAACTTACGTTTTAGCGACGAGCAAATCGAAAGCCTCAAAGGAACGGGAATTTTTTCCCAGGTGAGCGATCGCTTTTGGGAAACCCTGGCTGAAATGCGCTTTAGCGGTAACGTCTGGGCAGTTCCCGAAGGAACGGCCGTATTGGCCAACGAACCCTTACTGCGCGTCGAAGCCCCCCTGTGGCAAGCACAACTCCTCGAAACCTACATCCTCAACGTCCTCAACACCCAAAGCCTCATCGCCACGCGAGCCGCTCGCATTCGCGACGTAGCCGGAGAACGGGCGCTATTGCTCGAATTCGGGACGCGACGGGCGTTCGGTCCTGGGGCCTCTCTGTTTGCCGCCCGAGCCTCCCTGGCAGCGGGCTTTAACTCCACGTCCAACGTTTTGGCGGCCTTCAAACTGGGGCGCAAACCCACCGGAACCATGGCTCATTCTCTCGTCCAAGCCTTGAAAGCGATGGAAGGCAGCGAATCCCATGCTTTTACGGCGTTTCACCACCACTTCCCCGGTGCGCCGCTGCTGATCGACACTTACGATACAGTGGCCGCCGCCCGTCAAATCGCCCATCGTCTCGAAACCGGAGAGATGGACTTACACGGCGTCCGCATCGATTCCGGGGATATTGCAGCGTTGTCGAAAGAGGTTCGATCGATCCTCCCCGACATTCCCATTTTTGCCAGCGGCGACCTAGACGAGTGGGAAATCGCCCGCTTGCTGGCCGACGGTGCAATTATCGACGGTTACGGCGTCGGCACCAAACTCGTGTCTGGAGAAGCCCTCAACGGCGTGTACAAACTCGTCGAAGTCGATGGCATTCCCGTGATGAAAAAATCTAGCGGCAAACAAACCTATCCCGGTCGCAAACAGGTGTTTCGTCGCCTTAAAAACGGACAATGGGTCGGCGATCGCTTAACCTTAAGTGACGAGACGGCTGAAGAGGGGGAAAAACCGCTTCTGCAACTTGTCGTGAAAGACGGCGAAATCCTAAAACCGTCGGATTCCTTAGAATCGATTTCTAAACGCACCACCGCCAACGTCGCCATGTTACCCCGCGAGGCTCGGGACATCCACAACCCGAAAACTCCCCAAGTGCGCGTTTCGGCGGCGTTAGACGACCTCACCGATAAAGTATCGCAAAATCTCTAAGGATCGTCTTTTCTATTTTTCACAGAAGTGACGTACTTCTGGCTCAAGAAACCCGGTTGGTTCTGGCGACCTTCGTGCTGAAATAACGGAATGGAGTATTTGACCGGGTTTCTACGTCAGTCCTATTTCCGTTCCATTATTTCTCTTTCACTTGTTTCTCTGCTGAATTTTCTTGTTGTCGTTCTGTCTTAACTGTTCCATGTCTGTCATCGAAATGCCCCATCCTCCCTCCACTGCTCCCCGTATCGCCCTGTTCGGGACCAGTGCCGACCCGCCGAGCGTCGCTCACCGAGCCATTTTGCGTTGGCTGTCGGAGCGATTCGATCGTGTCGCAGTTTGGGCGTCGGACAATCCCTTCAAATCCCACCAAACTCCCCTGGAACACCGGGCGGCTATGCTGGGGTTGACCATTGAAGAGTTACAGCGCGAAGATCTCGATTCCGGACGCTGCCACAACTTGGAGTTTCACCCGGAATTGAGCAGTCCTCGCAGCCTCACTAGCGTTAAAACCGCTCGGGCGTTGTGGCAAAATGCCGATCTGACGCTGGTTATCGGGTCGGATTTGGTGTCGCAACTGCCCCAGTGGTATCGGGTGGACGAGTTGTTGGAATTGGTGACGCTGCTGGTGATTCCGCGACCGGGAGCGCCCATCGATGAGGCAGACATGGAACAATTAAGACAAATGGGACGAGTGGACGTGGCAGATTTACACGCGCCGGACGTATCTTCGACGGCATATCGTCAAAGCCGCGATTCGGGAAAGATTCCGCCCAGCGTCGAAGCCTATATCGATCGCGAGAAATTATACGCTTAACCTCGTCGAATCCAAGTCGAATCCAAGTCGAATCGAAATCATAGGACTTGTGACGCGGCCGAAAAATCTGGCGGAAATCCGGTTTTGACGGTATTGCGTCACGGCTCGAGCGATCGAAAAACATCGTCAGGAGACGGATATGGAACAGTGTGGAGAGCAAGATAATACTGATATTCTAGCTCTCTCCTCGGAACGGGCAGCCCCCGAACTGGCAGATTTTAAGGTCGGTGTCGATAACGCGATTTTTTCCGTAGACGTAGCGGAAAGTCGCGTGTTGGTGTTGTTGGTACGGCGGCGAGGGGATACGGCGACGGGACAGTGGAGTTTACCGGGGACGCTGGTGCGGCGGGGAGAATCTCTCGAAGATGCGGCCTATCGGGTGTTGGCGGAGAAAATCCGCGTGCAGAATCTCTATTTGGAACAGCTTTATACGTTCGGCGGACCGGGACGCGATCCTCGCGAAGCGCCCGATCGATTTGGCGTCCGCTATTTGTCGGTGAGTTATTTTGCGTTGGTGCAACATGAGGAGGCGCAGTTAATTTCGGAGGATGTTCGCGATATTGCGTGGTATCCCCTCGACGAGGTGCCGAAGTTGGCCTTCGACCATAACGAAATTGTGCAATACGGCTATCGTCGCTTGCGAAACAAACTCGAATACAGTCCGGTGGCGTTTGAGGTGTTGCCGGAAGCGTTTACGTTGAACGAGTTGTATCAGCTCTATACGTCTGTTTTTGGAGCTAATTTTTCGGATTATTCTAATTTTCGAGCGCGACTTTTAAAGTTAGGTGTTTTGTCGGATACGGGGATTAAAGTCTCTCGCGGTGCGGGACGCCCTGCCACTCTGTATAGCTTTGATTTCGAGGCGTTCGAGCCACTGCAAGATAAGCCCATGGTGTTTATTTAAGTTGTATTTGTCTGATTTTATCAATTGTATTTACTAGATTTTTTGCAAGTTTCTTATAGAAAGCTATTAAAAAAATATGTAATATTTTGTTTTCAAGATACCAAAAATTCCATTCAAGCCAACAGTTCAAATGCCCCTTTCTCTGCAAAACGCTCATCCTTGGAAACTATCGATCGATCGCGCCAAGCAAATCCAAAGCCAACTGCGATCGATCGTCGTCACGGAAGACCGCCTGGGAACCGTTCGGACTGTAGCCGGGGTTGACGTAGGTTACGACCAACAAACCGATACGTCTCAAGCGGCGGTGGTGGTGTTGAGTTTTCCCGAACTCGAACTACTCGACCGCCAGATCGATCGCTACCCCAACCCGTTTCCCTACGTTCCCGGCTTCCTCTCCTTTCGCGAAATTCCGCCGATTTTACAAGCCTTAGAAAAACTACAAACCCTCCCCGATTTAATACTCTGCGACGGCCAGGGAATCGCTCACCCGCGACGGTTTGGCTTAGCCTGTCATCTGGGGGTTCTCACCGACATTCCCACGATTGGCGTCGCTAAATCTCGACTGGTGGGAACCCACGATCCCGTCCTCAGCGAACGGGGAAATTGGGTATCTCTGTACCATCAAGGAGAAGAAATCGGGGCGGTGTTGCGGACGAGATCGAACGTCAACCCCGTTTTCGTATCCCCCGGTCATCGCATCAGCCTCAAGGGTTCGATCGACTATACCCTCAACTGTACCCCGCGCTATCGCCTGCCCGAAACCACCCGTCTGGCCGACAAACTCTCGCGAGAATCCACCCTTTGAAGAGCGATCGAACCTCCCTCCTCCTCTCAAAGCGACCGTTTCTCCGAACGTTACCAAACCCTCTCTGTGTCCTCTGTGTCTCTGTGGTGAAGAATGACAAATTCCGTTTAATGTCCCATCGATTTCAGAAAAACTCTTAAAATCTTTGGAAACCTTCCGTGACGCAGCCATGAAGATCGCGATCGCCCAACTCAACCCCACCGTCGGGAATCTCCTCGACAACGCCCAATCCATCCTCGACGCCGCCCGCCACGCCGCCCAACAAGGGGCGTCGCTGCTGCTGACTCCCGAACTCTCCCTCTGCGGCTATCCCCCCCGCGACTTACTCCTCGACCCCAGCTTTATCGCGGCGATGGAGACCCAACTCCAGCATCTCGCCTGCCAAATTCCCGCCGGACTCACCGTGTTAGTGGGAACCGTCACCCCCAACCCAGACGCCCACGACGAAGGCGAAAAACCCCTCTTCAACAGCATCGCCCGCCTGCGAGACGGCGAAATTCGAGAGTATTACCACAAACGACTGTTACCCACTTACGACGTATTCGACGAACATCGCTATTTTGCCGCCCACGGCGAAAGTAACTTTTTTACCCTCCCCGAACCTCTGTCCAACAACGGCTGCGCCTACAAAATCGGCGTGACGATTTGCGAAGATTTATGGAACGACGAGGAATTTTGGGGCAAACGCCACTATCCCTGTAACCCCATCGCCGACCTCGCGACAGCCGAAGTCGATCTCATCGTCAACCTGTCGGCGTCTCCTTACAGCCTCGGAAAACAGAACCTTCGCGAGTCCATGTTGCGTCACGTGGCGACTCGCTACAACACCTCGGTACTCTATATCAACCAGGTGGGGGGCAACGACGATCTGATTTTCGACGGTAGCAGCATCGCCTTTAACCCCGATGGAGAACTGGCGTTTCGGGCGAATCGCTGCGAAACGGATTTTCAAGTATTGGACTTTAAATCGGGACGGTTTCATTCGGCGAAAGTGGTGCCTCAAGCGGACTGTGCGGAAGCAGAAATTTGGTCGGCGTTGGTGTTGGGACTGCGGGACTACGTTCGCAAATGCGGCTTTTCAAAGGTCGTTCTCGGCTTGAGTGGCGGTATCGATTCCTCGCTGGTGGCGGCGTTGGCGGCGGAAGCTGTGGGCAGCGAGAACGTTTTGGGGGTGTTGATGTCGTCGCCCTATACGTCGAAAGCGTCGGTGGCGGATGCGTTGAAGTTGGCGGAAAATTTGAGTTTGAACACCCATCATTTGGGCATTCAGGGGGTGATGGACAGCTTCGAGGACACGCTGTCGGAGTTGTTCGTGCAAACGGAACCGGACGTGACGGAGGAAAATTTACAATCGCGGATTCGCGGAACGCTGTTAATGGCGATTTCTAATAAGTTCGGCCATTTGCTGTTATCGACGGGGAACAAGTCGGAGATGGCGGTGGGATATTGCACTCTCTACGGCGATATGGACGGCGGACTGGCGGCGATTTCTGATGTGCCGAAAACGCGGGTGTACAGTCTGTGTCGCTGGTTGAACCGTCGGGAACCGGGACGGGAAGTGATTCCGGAAAACGTTCTGATTAAGCCGCCGAGTGCGGAACTCAAGCCAGGTCAAGCGGACAGCGATTCGTTACCGCCCTACGACGAACTTGATGATATTTTGCATCGCTTGATTCACGAACATCAGAGTGCGGAACAGATTGCAGAGGCGGGACACGATCGATCTACGGTCGATCGGGTAATTCGCCTGGTGTCGCGGGCGGAGTTCAAACGCCGCCAAGCGCCACCGGGTCTAAAAATCACCGATCGCGCCTTCGGGACGGGTTGGCGGATGCCCGTCGCTTCTCGCCGGAAAGCGCCGCAGGCGGAGAAAGAGGCGGTCAGCACCCCCGGCTGAAGCACGGGGGCTTCATGCCTCCAGCTTCAGGTAGC
>NZ_JBNGCO010000065.1:20897-27634 GCF_049974805.1 Baaleninema sp. | reverse complement strand
ACTTCCCGCAGACATCGAATGGTCGGACGTGGCCATTTTCCAACCCGCCGACAGCCTCGAAAAACTCGTCCAACAGGGCAAAGACGCCGAATACAACTTCATCAGCCAAGGAACGGGCGATGTCGATGTCTTCTCCCTGAAACTCACCGTTCTCTACGGCTTGAAAGGCATCGCCGCCTACGCCCACCACGCCGCCGAACTGGGCTATCAAGACGATCGCGTTTACGATTTCTTCTACGACGCCCTCGCTGCCCTCGGACGCCGCGACCTCGACCTCAACGATTGGGTACAGATTGCCTTAAAACTCGGGGAAATCAACCTAGTGGCCATGGAAATCCTCGACGCCGCCAACACCGAAACCTACGGACATCCCGTTCCGACGCAAGTTCCCATCACACCTCGCCCCGGAAAAGCGATTCTGATTTCCGGTCACGACTTAGCCGATGTTGAAGCCCTGCTGCAACAAACCGCCGGAACCGGTATCGACGTTTACACCCACGGCGAACTCTTACCCGCCCACGGCTACCCAAAACTGAAACAGAAATATCCCCATCTGTACGGTCATTACGGGACCGCGTGGCAAAACCAAACTCGCGAATTTAACGAGTTTCCCGGCCCCATCGTCATGACGACAAACTGCTTGATGCCCCCCAAACCCAGTTATCGCGATCGCGTGTTTACCTTGGGGGCGGTGGGCTATCCCGACCTCAAACACTTGCGACGGCAGGATTTGAGCCAAGTCATCCATATCGCCGAAGCGATGGCTGGCTTTACCGAAGAACCCGCCGAAGTGAAAACCGTCACCACCGGATTCGCCCGAAACGCCGTTCTCAGCGTCGCCGATACCGTCGTCGAAGCAGTCAAACAAGGCAAAATCCGCCATTTCTTCCTCGTCGGCGGTTGCGACGGGGCGAAAACCGAACGGGGATATTATACGGAGTTCGTCGAACGCGTTCCCGACGACTGCGTGGTGTTAACCCTGGCTTGCGGGAAGTTCCGCTTCTTCGATAAAGATTTGGGCGACATCGGCGGAATCCCCCGACTGATGGACGTGGGACAGTGTAACGACGCCTACTCCGCCATTCAAATCGCCCTGGCGTTGGCGAACGCTTTCGAGACCGACGTCAACCAGTTACCCCTGTCGATGGTGTTATCGTGGTACGAACAGAAAGCGGTTTCGATTCTCCTGACGCTGCTGTATTTGGGCATTCAAAACATCCGCCTCGGTCCGACGCTTCCGGCGTTCATTTCGCCCAAGGTGTTTGAGTTGCTGTCGCAAACCTACCATTTGCAGAAGATTACGACGCCGGATGAAGATTTGGCCGCCTGCTTGAATCGTTAAGTTTCGCCTCAAGTTTCTCCTCTAGGAACCGGACAACTCCTCTTTTCGGGAAAGTCGATTGGCTTTCCCGTTTTTTTCTGGGGAGAGAATCGAGTGTTTTCACCCCAGAGACACTGAGGACAGGGAGGTTTTACGGGAGACACGCCGACAACGCGTTAATGGGGGCGGAGCGAACCTCCTTAAAGGTGCATCAGGAAATTTTTAAATTTGGGTAGGTTAGGTGAAGCGAAAGCGAAACCCAACATCAAACATCTTTCACGAACCTCCTTAAAGGTGCGTCAGCTTGAGCAGTGTAATCCGAACAGTTATCGGTTTTCCCTCTGACGCACCCTACGCGCACCCTAACAACTCTTAAAACGTCACTCTCAAATTCGCTTGAAAGTTCCGACTCAACCCCGGAAAACCGGGATAAACTTCGTACTGTTCGTCAAACAAATTGTTCAAGCTGGCGTTGAGTTGCACGTTTTCACTAAAGGGAATTTGAGCTTTTAAATCGACCGTTGTACGACTCCCCAAGGTTTCCGTATTGGCGTTATCAACGAAGACCTCGCTGATGTGATGGAGGAAAACACCGGTGTAAAACCGGTTTGGACGAGCGTAAGCGACGCCTAAATTGAAACTGTCTCCATCTCGAAAACTTAAATCATTGCCTTCAATGCGTTCGTTTTGGTCTTCGATAATTCGCGTATCGTTCAGCGTCAAATTCGCAAAGGCAAAGAAGTTTTGAGCGAGTTTGATATTTAAATCCGCTTCCAGTCCGATAGTTTCGACTTCGCTAATATTGGTAAAGGTACTCGTGGGCGATCCGAATTCAAACGCTACCAGTTCGGAAATTCGGTTGAGGAAAAACGTTAGGCGAAACAGTCCGAAATCGCCAATTTCTTGGTCGAGGCCGATGTCGAAACTGTTACCTCGTTCCGGTCGCAAGTCGGGGTTTCCTTCTACGTTGAACGAGGCTAAACCTTCGATTTCTGAAATTAACGGCGCGTTGAAACTTCTGGCGTAGTTCGCTCGTAGACGGGTCGAATCGGTGACTCGCCACAGGAACCCCGCACTGGGAGAGGTAAAGGAACCATTTTCGAGGCTGTTGAAGTCTTGGCGGACGCCGACGTGAGCGGTGAAATCGGGGGTAATATCGAGTTCGTAGCGGGCAAAAATTGCCCCTTGGTCGATGTTGTCGTCGTAGTTTTCTCGACTTTCTCCGGTGAAGAAACTAAAGGTGTTGTTTTCGGAATTGACGGTGCGAAAATCGGCGCCGTAAGTGAGGTTGTGAGCGTCGGCGAGTTGCCAGCTATGCTGGAGTTGGAAGCCGAAGGCGGTGCGATCGATCTCGTCGCGGGTGGTGTTGGGATTGCGGAAGGTATAGTCAAGTACGTCGGTGTAAACGCGAGCGGTTAATAAGGAGTCGCCGTCGCTGTTGAGTTGCGATTCCCACAGTAAATCGAACAGCCAGTTTTCGGTGTATTGCTGTGCGTCTGGGGTCAAACTGTTGAATTGTCCGAGGCTTCCGGCGTCGGTGGGAACGCCGCCGGGAATTCCTAAATCGCGGGAGAGGTACAATCCGGTAAAGGTCAAACGGTTGCGATCGCCGATATCGGCGGTCAGTTTGACATCGACGTTATTGTAATTGACTTCGGCGTTGTCGCGGGTTCCGCTGAAGTCGATCGATTCGAGTTCAAAGGGAAAATCGTTTTCGGAATAGGTTCGATTGTACCCGACAACCCAGCCGAAATCGCCGACGGTTCCGCTGCTGCGAACGCTTTGCTGGTTGTAACCGAAACTTCCGAACCCGCCGCGAACGCTGAATTGCGGCTCTTCTGTCGGCTCTTGGGTGACGATGTTCAGGGTTCCCCCGACGCCACCGGAACCGTACAGCGTCGAACTTCCGCCGGGAACCAGTTCCAAACGCTCTACGAAATCCGTGGTGAAGGTGGCTAAGTCGAAGTCGCCGCCAAAGCCTAAATCGTTGAGAGGACGTCCGTTGAGGAGGATGAGGGTTTGGGTGGAATCGCCGCCTCGGATAAATTGCGAACTCACCGAACCCACCTGTCCGCCGGAGGTTCCGTCGCTGAGAACTCCAGGGAGAAACCGCAAGGCTTCATCGATAGTGACGGCGTTTAGGATTTCGAGTTGTTCGCGGGGAACCACGTACACGGGACGAGAGGAGTCTTGTAGGGTTCCTTCGAGACGAAAGGGTGCAAATACTGGTTGCGTGAGAATGCGATCGATGTAGATTTCGACTTCGGGAATCTCTTCTTCGGTGTCTGTTTCCTCTGTCTCGGGTTCCATCTCGGATTCCGGGGTTTGAGCCAGATTCAACGTCGGTGTTAACGTCAAGTTTGCAGGATCGCGATCGATCTCGAGCAGTTGAGTTTCCTCCGCCTCGGCGTCTACCGTCTCGGCGTCCACCGTCTTGGAATCGGGAACTGGCGATCGATCCTTGAGTTTCGAGACTTGAGATTTCGAGAACTGAGCGTCTGAAAACTGAGCGTCTGAAAACTGAGCGTCTGACGCCGCCACCGCCAACTGGCTGAAGGCTAATATGGCTCCGACGGCGGTACTCGCACTCAGGAAACGGAGATAAATGGGGAAGATGGAACGTTCGTTCAAACGGGTAGGTTTTGGCATTTTTTATCGACAATGACAGGCGATCGATCTGACGACCGACCGTTAATCTGGGCTACAAAAATTCAAACAAAATTAGCCTGCGATCGCTCATGAAATTGCGATCAAAAAACATCTCGAGAAGGCATTGTTTCTCGAGCGTTAAACTTTAACGAATGGGGGGAACGAACTGCAAAACTCGCCAGAGCAGCTTAGCAATTTTTGCGAGGCGTTACCATGCGAAACCACCGACAATCGGTCGTTTCAAGACTCAGCGAGTGCTGAGCCCCCCAGCGAAATATTAAAAATCGAAAAAGACTCGAATTCACTTCCATCTGTACCTCGCAGATGCTTGCCAAAGCTACCTTTCAGACGGCGGGCATCCTGACTTAGAGACTCGCATCTCCTCACAGTTGCGGGACAGCGCCGGATTTTCACCGAACTTTCCCCGTTACCTCTGGTGGCTGACCCCCACCAGAACCGACTGGCTGTAGTGTACCACGAAAATGGTTCTCGCTAGAATAATTCAGCCACGCTTCAATGAATTTACAATTCGTTACGGACTTTAATTTTTTGGGGATCTCCCAGGGCGTCTCGAAGTATGAGGGGCGGTCAAACTTACTCCATCTGTCAAGTTCCCAAAACGTAAATTGAATTGACACCTAGAGACCGTTGCTTTCACAATAGAGTTATGAATAGACTTAGAAAAATAGACCGAGTAATATTCCTTGCGGTAAACTCAAAGTCTTTCTCGCGTTATCGATCGGTATTTTGGTAATGTCAATTGCTGCCCGACAGCTTACCGGAGGATATCCCAACCATCCGGTTGTTCGAGATATCTCGTTGACGGTGATACCGGGAGAATGGCTCGCGATTCTGGGGGCGAACGGTTCGGGAAAATCGACGCTCCTGCGGTTGTTGAGTCGCCTCCTCGAGCCGGAACGGGGCGCGATCTCGCTCGACGGAAAGGCGATCGAACGGTTTACGCCGCGACAACTCGCCCGTCAAATCGCGTTTTTACCCCAGCAACAGGCGGAACTTCCCGAAGAAATGACGGTGCGTCAGTTGGTGAGTGCGGGTCGATCGCCCCATCAACCCTGGTGGAAATGGGAACTCAGCCCAGACGATCGCTATTGGGTGGAACTAGCGATGCGATATACCCAAATCTCCCCCTTCGCCGATCGCCCCGTGGCTGCGTTGTCGGGAGGCGAGCGACAGCGAGCGTTTCTCGCCTTGGCGTTAGCTCAAAACCCTCAAGTTTTGTTACTCGACGAACCGACGACGTTCCTCGATATTTGCTATCAGCTCGAACTCTTGGATTTACTCGATTCTCTCAATCGAAAACAGGGTTTATCGATCGTGACGGTGCTGCACGATATTAACTTAGCGGCTCGCTACAGCCATCGCATCGCTTTAATGAAAGACGGTCAGTTGGTTGAGGTGGGAACCTCGCGGGAAGTTCTGACTCCCGAAAACATTAAGTTAGTGTTTGGCGTCGAGGCAACTGTGATTTCAACCCCGGTAGGATTGCAGGTTTATCCATTGAGAGCCGCGAAAACAGCAGAGTTAACGATTTGAATCATTTTTTTAGGGTGTTTTAAATGGGTGGAGGGTCGATTAAAAAAATTTTTAAGGAATTAAAAAATTGTATTGAAAATTGACGAGATGGTCTAGAAATGGACGAATTCACTCAAAAAGTCTACTCAAAAAATCGTAAATCTTCCCAAAAAATTTTACTGTATGGATTGAGCGGGTCGTTACTCGTTCACGGAGTCGTTTTGACGGCACTTTCTCTCGGATCGATCGCGTCCAACCGAGAGATCGATCGATCCGAACCCATCGAAATCGTCGTCCTCGATCGATCCTCTTCTCCCCCCTCACCCCAACTCGACGCCCCCAGCGCAACCCCTTCTAACCCTTCCCAATCGAGCGCTTCCGTCGAATCCTCCAGCAGCACCACCTTCGCCGCCCCTCAGACGAGAACCCAGGCGAGCGAGACGAGTCAGGAGCGAGCGATCGCCCCAACCCGTCGCCCTTCAGACTCCAACCGTTCCACCCCCGCCTCCGAACCCGCTTCACAATCCGGATTCCCGTTGGGAACCAACAACAACAACGCCACTCGCCCCACCACCGAAGGCGAAACCACCCCAGGCGAAACCACCCCAGGCGAAACCACCCAAGGCGAAACGTCAGAGGGAAATTCATCAAACACCCCTGTATCAACAGGTTCGCCATCTAACGATTCGACATCCCGAAGCGGCGGCGGTGCGCCAACCGACAGTTCCGCAAGCGGCGGCGGAGAAGCCTCCGACTCCGAAGGTGGAAACAGTCCAGAATCCGGCGAAATCGGGGAAAACAGAACCGAACAAGCCATCACCACCCCCCCCGAACCGGAAGGAGAAGCAACCCCACCGCCTCCCGCCCCCAGCAGCGACGGCGAGGATAATTCCGGAATCGCCTGCGTCGGAGGCTGTCAGGGAAGCTACGAAGACGAAAGTCAGGAGTCGATCGAACGAGACGCCCTCATTCGCGCCCGTCGTAACGATCGCGGCGAATACGACTACGAAATCATCCAATCCAGCGGGAACGAAGCCGCCGATCGCGCCGCCTTAGAAACCGCCCGCGAAGCCAACTACCAAACCGATCTCGAAGAATTCAACATCCGCGCCAACATCGCCGACGAAGGCTCTCGAGAAGCGACGCCACCGCCGCCACCCCCTCAACCCACCTACGAAGAACCCACCTACGAAGAACCCACCTACGAAGAACCCACCTACGAAGAACCCACCTA
>NZ_JBNGCO010000065.1:0-20797 GCF_049974805.1 Baaleninema sp. | reverse complement strand
AACCCACCTACGAAGAACCCACCTACGAAGAACCCACCTACGAAGAACCCACCTACGAAGAACCCACTTATAACGACGCTCCCAGCAGCAAAATTCCGATAGATGCGCCTCCCTCGAAAAAAAATCTCCTCCAAAGCCGGATAAAATGACCCGATGCTGGGATAACCGGATGATGTGAAATCCCATCATCTCCCCATCCCATCATCTCCCCATCCCATCATCTCCCCATCCCATCATCTCCCCATCCCATCATCTCCCCATCTCCATCGGGATCGAGTATGCTGAAAGATTAGGTTTCTGGAAATTTTTTGTAAAACAACGCACACTGTGCGAGTTTCTGGTAAGTTAGCCTGAGTATCGTTTCTATTCAGTCAGTGGGAGAGCCATGTCGGTCGAGCTGTACAGACCCGGTTTAGAAGGCATTCCAGCCGCGAAATCCAGTATCAGTTTTATTGATGGGAAACAAGGATTACTCGAATATCGCGGCATTCGTATCGAGGAACTCGCCGAGAAAAGCAGCTTCTTAGAAACGGCTTACCTGCTTATTTGGGGAGAACTCCCCAGTCATAGCGAGCTGGTAGCCTTCGAACACGACATTCGATATCACAGACGGATTAAGTACCGCATTCGGGACATGATGAAATGTTTCCCCGAAAGCGGCCATCCGATGGACGCCCTGCAAGCATCTGCGGCGGCGCTGGGTCTGTTTTACTCGCGACGGGCGCTCGACGATCCCATCTATATTCGTAATGCGGTCGTGCGGCTTTTGGCGAAAATCCCCACGATGGTGGCGGCGTTTCAACTGATGCGAAAAGGGAACGATCCGGTTCAACCCTGTGACGATCTCGACTACGCGGCGAACTTCCTGTATATGCTCAACGAACGGGAACCGGACGAGTTAGCCGCTCACGTTTTCGATGTTTGTTTGACGCTGCACGCCGAACACTCCATGAACGCTTCTACGTTTTCGGCGATGGTGACCGCTTCGACACTGACCGATCCTTACGCAGTCATCGCCTCGGCGGTGGGAACCCTGGGGGGTCCCCTGCACGGCGGGGCGAACGAAGAAGTCATCGAAATGCTCGAACAGATCGGTTCGCCGGAAAATGCCGAAGCCTACGTGGACGATTGCGTGAAGAACAAGAAGAAAATCATGGGCTTCGGACACCGGGTGTATAAGGTGAAAGACCCTCGCGCCACGATTTTACAACGTTTAGCAGAACAGCTTTTTGATAAGTTCGGCGGCGATCGATACTACGAAATCGCCTTAGAATTAGAGCGTATCGTCGAAGAGCGCCTGGGATCGAAAGGTATTTACGCCAACGTCGATTTTTATTCGGGTCTGGTGTATCGGAAGTTGGGCATTCCCACGGACTTGTTCACGCCCATTTTTGCCATCGCCCGGGTGGCCGGTTGGCTGGCACACTGGAAAGAACAACTCGGAGAAAACCGCATTTTCCGACCGACTCAGATTTACGCGGGTCAGCGCGATCGCGCCTATACGCCCCTGTCGGAGCGTTAGCAGTGAAAGTGAGAGTGAGAGCGGTCGATCGCCCGTGGTCTGAGGGACTTCTGAAAACCAGACAGGAACTGCGAACGATGATGACGATCGACCCTCAACAGGAACTGTTCGATTTATGCAGATAGACTGCCATCGCGATCGCAAAACCGTTAACTATAGGAAAGGGACTCGAAAACAGCCACATCGCGGCGACACCTCCCCAGCCCAGAGAATTCTCTCGGGTTGGGGAATTCGACTGTTTTTCAGCACCCTCGTCTCCCTGCTGCTCGCGGGGGGCGGTTGGTACGGACTGCGAACCTACCAGCGTCTCGTTCGCCTTCCCCAAGCCATCCTCGTGTTAGGCGGTTCGCCGGAACGAGAAGTGTTCGCCGCCGAATTCGCTCGTTCTCATCCCCAGCTTCACGTTTGGGTTTCCGGGGGCAGCAATCCCGAGTATGCCGAATGGGTATTTACCGAAGCGGGAATCGACCTCCAACGGCTGCATCTCGACTATCGCGCCGTCGATACCGTCACCAACTTCACCACCCTCGTCGACGAGTTAAAAGCCCGCAACATTAACTCAATTTACCTGATTACCTCGGACTACCACATGCGCCGCGCCTACACCATCGGCGAAATCGTTCTCGGCAGTCGCAACATCAGCTTTCGGAGTGTTCCCATCCCTTCCGATTCCCGACCCGAACCCATCGAAAAAGCTTTGCGCGACGGCGTTCGCGCTGTTCTCTGGCTGGGAACGGGATACACGGGATCGACGCTGAGGCGGACGAGGTGATGATGAAGTGATGAGGTGATGAGGAAAACACTGTTCCCTATCAATTATCAATTCTCATCGGTTTCCCAACAATCCTAAAATTCGATCGAGATCGTCGAGTTCTCCCACAATGCGCCGCACCGGTTGAGGCCAGACGCGAATTAACGTCGGCGTCGCCGACACGCGATCGATCTCCGCTTGTTGAGGATGTTTCAAAACATCGATGAGTTTCAGGGTGTAAGGATGTCCCAAGGCGCGATCGAGGCTTTGGTGTAACCGCTGTAAGGTGTCTTCTGTCGTCGGACTGTCGCCCCGCAGAAACAACCGAAAAATATAGCCTTCTGCATCCACCTCCGTTTCCTCCTCCACGGGCGGGAAAGCCACATCTCCCACATCGTCGATACGCACGATGGTGTCGTGGTTCTTCCACAACTGAGGGAATCGATCGCGATATTCTGCCATCGCCAAAGGATTGCACAGTTCCACCGGAATCGACTTCATGCCCCAGCGCATCCCTTCGAGACCGAACACCGCGCTGAGTACCGCACGATACCGCCAAACCGCTGGCGCGACCTCCGCGATCGTCCGAATTTCCTGCGTTTTCGGGTCGAGATAGCGATCGACCGTCGCCCCGTAACAAGGCATCAAAAAATGAGGCGGTTCCGGAAGCCCCAATATTTCCTGAACCGCAACGCAAAGCTGTAAATGCCATCGATCGCGCTTGTGCGTATCGATGGCGTAAACTAAATCTCCTCCAGGGGTAAACAACGCCAACCCTTTAAACGGCGACTGGAGAAGCGGTGTAGGCTTTATCACTCCTTCGGTTAAACGCGACCGCGCAAGAACTGCGCCATCTCGTTAGGCGTCGGCGACTTGTCGAGGGCAATTTCTTCCGTAATTCTTCCTTGTTGATACAGCTCGAACAGGGCTTTATTCATCGTTGTCATTCCATCGAACTCCGATCGCAACATCACATCGGTGATTTCTTCAAGTTTTCCTTGAATCACATATTCCTTCACCGCATCGGTCGCGATCAAAATATCGTGGAACGCCGCCCGCTTTCCGTCAGTTGTTTTACACAATCCCTGAGCGATAATCGCTACGAGGGATTCTGCCAACGCCACGCGAAACGACGGTTGCTCGGCTGGCGGGAACATCCCCATCACCCGTTCGATGGTTTTCACCGCACTGTTGGTGTGCAGCGTTCCCATGACCAAGTGACCGGTCGAAGCCGCTTTCAGGGCGATGTTCATCGTCTCTTTATCCCGAATTTCACCCACCAGAATCAAATCCGGATCTTCCCGCAACGCCGCTTTCAGCGCGTTAAAGAATTTCAGCGTATGGGTTCCGACTTCCCGGTGTTTGATGAGGGATTTCTTACTCTTGTGAACGAATTCGACGGGATCTTCAATGGTGATGATGTGATAGGCTTTGTTGCGGTTGATATAGTCGATCATCGCCGCCATCGTCGTGGATTTCCCCGAACCCGTCGGACCGGTTACGAGAACTAATCCTTTGTGATAGTCCAAGCTGATGCTCTTGAACACTTCCGGAAGCCGCAACTGCTCCATCGTCAGAATCTCGGCACCGATGAGACGCAACACCATCGCAGGACCGGCCAAAGAGTCGAAGGCGTTAATCCGTACCCGCACGAATCCTAAGTCCGCCGCCCCGTCGAAGTCCAGGTTTTCTTGGAACTGACGGATTTCTTCGTCGCTCATCAGTTCCCGCATCCAACTCATGAAGGTATCGAGGTCGGTTTCGGGCCATTCGGTGGGTGCGATATCCCCGCGAGCGCGGTAACGGGGGACTTCTCCAACGCCCACGTGAACGTCCGAATAGCCTTCTTTTTCCGCACGCTCGATGATTTCGCGCATGGTGGGATGACCGGGACTCGGACCGGGGCCTCGTCTCGGTGTGGCGGCTTGTGCGGGCGCTCCCGGTGGCGGCGCAGCCGGGGGACGGGGTGCGGCTGGGGGGCGAGTCGCTCCTGGCGGCGGTGGCGGTGCGGCTGGGGGACGGGTCGCTCCCGGCGGCGGGGGCGGCGTTGGCGGTCGTTGTCCGGTTTTGGGTGGGGCTGGGGGACGGGGGGGCGGCGTGCGACGACCTCCTCCGGGTGGCGGTGGGGGAACAGGGGGACGTTTAGACTGTGTCATAGATGCGATTAACTCGGATTAACTCCTAGGAAGGCGATCGAAAAATATGTTGCGATTTCTATTTGTTTCTATTTTATCTATTGTGTCTGAAGCGATAGGGACTCTGTAAACCGTAAATTTTCGTAAAATTGTTAAGTTCGGTTTGGCCAACTGTCCCTCGACCCCCTCTCTAAACCATTTAGACGTTATCGTAATGCCAATTCGCGTTTGTATAACCTTGGGAACTCGCCCGGAAGCCATTAAATTGGCACCGGTTATCCGTCAGTTTCAAGACGATCCCCGTTTTGAAACGCAAGTGATTTTGACGGGGCAACATCGAGAAATGGTACAGCAGGTCATGGAATTGTTCGACCTGCACGCCGATCGCGATCTCGGGATCATGAAGCCGAAGCAAACGCTAACGGATATTACCTGCGGTAGTTTGCAAGGGCTAGAAGGCATTTTTCGCGATCTCCAACCCCAGTTCGTTATCGTTCAGGGAGATACGACCACTGCCTTCGCTGCTGCTCTGGCCGCATTCTACCAACAAATCCCTTTGGGTCACGTGGAAGCGGGCTTGCGAACCGATCGCCTGTACGATCCCTATCCGGAAGAAGCCAACCGACGCTTGATTTCGCAACTGACACAACTTCATTTCGCCCCCACCACCCGCGCGGTGGACAATTTGCAAAAGTCGGGGGTCGTCGGCCAGATTCACCATACGGGAAATACGGTCATCGATGCTTTGCTTTCGATCGCCCAGCAAAACCCCAGTTGCGAGGTTCCGGGTTTGGACTGGTCGAAATATCGTCTGTTGTTGGCGACGGTTCACCGTCGGGAAAATTGGGGCGATCGACTTGAATCGATCGCTAGGGGATTTTTGAAGGTTCTCGATGCGATTCCTGATGCGGCGCTGTTGCTTCCGCTACACCGCAATCCCACTGTCCGCGAACCCCTCAAAGCCATTTTGGGCGATCGCGATCGCGTCTTTCTCACGGAACCTCTCGACTACACCGCCTTAGTCGGAGCGATCGATCGCTGTACCCTCCTCCTGACGGATTCGGGGGGATTGCAGGAAGAAGCCCCAGCCTTGGGTAAACCGGTGTTGGTGTTGCGGGACACCACAGAACGCCCGGAAGCTATCGAAGCGGGAACGGCGAAACTCATCGGAACCCAGAGCGATCGCATCCTCAGCGAAGCCCAAACCCTCCTAACCGACGCCACGGCGTACCAACGCATGGCCAACGCCGCCAATCCCTTCGGCGACGGACAAGCCTCTCAACGAATTGTCAAAATTGTGGCAGATTATTTCGCCGACTTGAGTTGACAATTAATAGATCGATTCTCGAGACCGATTCTCGCGTTTCATCCCCGCCTTTCCCCCAACTCCCATGCACGAGTCGTTTCAGCGTATCCTGACTGGCGCGATCTTTTTTATGCTTACGATCGCGATCGCCATCTTCGGCTACGTGCTGTTTGGCTGGGAACTCCTCGACGCCATTTATATGGTCATCATCACCATCTTCGGCGTCGGTTACGGCGAAGTCCAACCCCTCGAAACCCCAGCCGAAAAACTCTTTACCATCGGCGTTATCGTGGCGGGAACCTCTTCAGCCGTTTACATTGTCGGAGGCTTCGTCCAAATGGTCACAGAAGGAGAAATCAACCGCGCCTTTGAATCTCGCCGCAAAACCCAAGGTATCGAACGACTCGAACGCCATTCCATCGTCTGCGGCTTCGGACGCATGGGGGAAATTCTCGCCCAAAAGCTCCAAGAAGCCCGAAAACCCTTCGTTATCGTCGATAACGACCCCGATCGAATGGCACTGGCTGAATCGTTAGGCTATCTGGTGCGGTTGGGGAGTGCTGCCGATGAAGAAGTACTGAAATCCGTGGGGATCGATCGCGCCAAATGCTTGGCCACCGTCCTTCCCGACGACGCCCTCAACGTCTTCATCACCCTCACCGCCCGAGAACTCAACCCCAATCTCATCATTCTCGCCCGAGGGGAACTGCCCTCAACCGGTAAAAAACTCGAGTTAGCCGGTGCCGATCGCGTTGTTCTCCCGGCTGAAATCGGCGCGTTGCAAATGAGCAATTACATCACCCATCCCACCGCTTTTGAATTTTTAGAACAAAAAGAAGGACGAAGCACCCTCAACGATTTACTCTCACAAATTAACTTGCAATTTACCGAACTGGCGATCGGCAAAAACTCCCTATTACGCGGCCGCACCATCGGAGAATTAGAAGTGCGCGGAAAAGGTATTTTTCTCGTCGTTGCCCTGCGTCGTCCCAAGGGTGAAATTCTCACCCATCCCCCGCAATCGGAAATGTTGGACGCCGGAGATACCGTAATGGTCATGGGACACGCTGGCGATATTCCTCAATTCGCCCGACGCCACGAAGTCAAACACGAGTTACGCTATCGTGGGGCAAAACTTTAAAAATCTAAAACAACCCTTTTTTGGCATTTTAACTCACACAAAACAAATATTTTTTAAAAAATTAAATTGTATTTTCCGATAAAAATCATCAAAAATATCGTCCTAAAAATACCAAATATCTCTGTTTTCTCTGTGTCTCTGTTGTGATTTGAAAACTCCCCCCAAAAACGGCAAATTTCAAATAATCCAGACATTTCGATATAATGAAAGACTTGCCACTTGCAAATCTATCGCGTTAAGACCCGTGAAATTTCCTCAAACCATCATGCTTCTCGGTTCCGGAGAACTGGGTAAAGAATTCGTCATCGCCGCCCAACGCCTCGGAAATACCGTTATTGCGGTCGATCGCTACCCCAACGCCCCCGCCATGCAAGTGGCCGACATCTCAGAAGTCATTTCCATGCTCGACGGCGACGCCCTCGAAGGCATCATCAAACAATACAAACCCGATTACATCGTCCCCGAAATCGAAGCCATCCGCACCACAAAACTCCTCGACCTCGAACGAGAAGGATTTACCGTCATTCCCACCGCCGCCGCCACCAACTACACCATGAACCGCGATCGCATCCGCGATTTAGCCGCTGGCGAGTTGGGAGTTCGGACGGCAAAATATGCCTACGCCTCCTCCTTAGAAGAACTACAAACCGTTTCCCAAAACATCGGGTTTCCCAACGTCGTCAAACCCGTCATGTCTTCTTCTGGAAAAGGCCAGTCCGTTGTTAAAACAGCCGAAGAAGTCTCCCAAGCCTGGACTTACGCCATCGAAGGCGCAAGAGGCGACCACCAAAAAGTCATCGTTGAAGAATTCGTCGAGTTCGAGGTTGAAATTACCCTCCTCACCATTCGCCAGTGGAACGGCGACACCCTCTTCTGTCCTCCCGTCGCCCACCGCCAGGAACGAGGTGACTATCAGGAATCCTGGCAACCCGCCGGAATCGGCCAAGCGCAACTGAAGCAAGCCCAGGAAATCGCCGAAAAAGTGACCGCCGCCCTCGGCGGTGCCGGAATTTTCGGCGTCGAGTTCTTCGTCACCCGCGAGGAAGCCATTTTCTCGGAACTGTCCCCCAGACCCCACGACACGGGAATGGTGACGTTAGTTTCGCAGAACCTCAACGAGTTCGAGTTGCACCTGCGGGCGATTTTGGGGCTGCCGATTCCCGAAATTAAATTATTGTCTCCCGGTGCCAGTGCGGTGATTCTTGCCGATCGCAACAGCGATCGCCTCTCCTTTGACGGCGTAGCCGAAGCCTTAGCCGAACCCAATACAGATCTACGGTTGTTCGGAAAGCAAACCACACGCCCCTACCGCCGCATGGGCGTCGCCCTCGCCACGGCAGAAACCGCACAGCAAGCCCGGGAAGTCGCCAATCGCGCCGCGAGTCGAGTTCGAGTGGTTTACGAGTGATGAGGTGATGAGGTGATGGGGAGGTTTCGCAAGGCGATCGCTCTTCCTTCACACTTCCCTCTTCCCTGACTCCCCCCAACCCAGAAAAAAATGCTATAATGTTGATGTAAAAGTCAACATGCGGGTGGAGGCTGAAAGACCATGGCCAAACCCACGACAGCTAAACCCACTCGACGGGATCTGTTGCGGAAAACTGCCGCCGACAGTAACAAGTACCTCAACGCCACGATTCGGCTTTGCGGCGGCAGCGATCGCGAACGGATTGGGGGGAAAGAGCGCAACACCTACGCCACCGTCGCCGACATGAACAACATCGCCGTGAAAGGGACGATGGCGCACGTCATCCAACTGACCCACGGCGTTCGCCACACGCGGGACGACTATACGGACGACGAACTCAAGCGAATTGCGACGTTAGAGATTCTAGAAGGAAAAGCCCTAGAAACCTATCGTCCGCAGGGACATGAAGAAATCATCTGTCTCGTTGCCCGCGAAATTGCCAAAATTAACGAGGTGCTGTCGAAGTACGAAAACGAAACGGCACGCATACGCCGACGCAAACAAATAACTCGAGTGGCGGGTACTCGAACCAATCCTAGAGCGACCCTTCGTCCTGACGAGTACCACAACCGCTCGAACTGAGTCAAAGCCCAGGCGATCGCGATCGCAGAAAACGAACCCGTTGGGCAACACTCCGTCAAATTTTTTCGGATACACTTCGGATACACTACAACTAGACTCAGTGATACCTAACAAGCCGATGTCCAATAAGAAACGAATTGCACTGTATTACCATGCTTTTCTTGGTGGCGGTGCTGAAGCCGTAGGACTGTGGATGCTCGACGCTCTACAACATGACTACGACGTTACGCTATTTACAGTTGCTGAGGTAGATTTAGAGCGCTTAAATCAGCTTTACGGTACGAACTTGTCGCCCAAAAGAATACAAGTTCGCGCGATTTTTCCAAAGTTTATGAGCGGGTTGGTTAACTTTCTCATTGCCAACAACGATTTACTGCATTTAATGGCACTCCACGGCGTTCTCCGTTCCCTCAAACAAGAGGCCGGCCAGTACGATCTCTGTATGTCTGCCTATAACGGCGTGGATTTCGGACGGGTTGGGATTCAATATATGCATTGGGTCAAGGTTGTTGAAGGTGGACTCAAGAAATACCCTTGGTGTCTAAAAATTTCTGACTTTTCGATCGATAGGATGAAACAAAACATTGCGATCGCCAACTCAAAATTTACCGCCCAAAAAATCGAAGAAACCTATGGAATTTCCGCCGAAGTGATTTATCCTCCGGTCTTACTAGAGGTTGACGATATTCCTTGGTCTGAAAAAGAAAACGCCTTTGTCTGTAGCGGTCGCATTGTCGATCCCAAACAACCCCACAAAGCCATTCAAATCGTCAAAGCCGTGCGAGAGCGAGGATTTGATGTCAAACTCTATCTGACTGGAGGAGGGGGAGGAGTCTACGCGACTCGCTATCAACGGTTCGTCAAACAAATGGTTCGGCGAAATTCCGAATGGGTCACACTTTACGAAAACCTCAGCTACGACGAGTATGTGGAGGTTTTGCGTCGATGCCGTTACGGAATTCACATAAAACTCGAACCCTTTGGAATTTCTATTGCAGAAATGTTGAAAGCGGGTGCAATTCCCTTTGTTAAAAATCGAGGGGGACAGTACGAAATTATTGGAGAAGAACATCCCGAACTCTTTTTTTCCGATCCGAAGACAGACGCCATTGAAAAAATCGTTCGCGTTCTCTCTGACGAGTCCCTACAACTGCGCCTTCGAGACTCTCTCGATCGACGTAAAAACTTATTTTCTAAAGAACGTTTTTCCAGCGAAATCCAACAACGGGTGAGACAGTACTTTGAGGACAAACATAACTAATATCAATTCGATTTGGCGCTGTTTTCCAGAAATTGAAGCGTTTTCAACAAGCGTACCGCTGCCTCGTAAGCTTCTTGCGTGAGTTCCTGGCGTTCCTCAGACGAATCGACAATATCATCAACCAGAAGGTTCAGAAATCCAATCATGGGGTTAAGACGAGTTCGGACTTCGTAAGAAGTATTGATGAGCGTTTCCCGACGAGCGCGTTGAATCGCGTCTTCGCTTTCGGCAGAAAATTGAGCTTGATAGAGTTTCGCGTACTGGGCCCCCCGTTCGAGAAGTTCGTCGTGATTCCCCACTTCAAGGATGCGACCCTGTTCCATCACCACGATTTTGTCGGCTTTGCGAATCGTAGACAAGCGGTGTGCGATGACCAAAGTGGTGCGATCGTGACAGAGTTCGTCGATCGCCTCTTGAACCAAGCGTTCCGACACCGTATCGAGGGCGCTGGTGGCTTCATCGAGAATTAAAATCTCGGGATTGCGAATCAGAGCGCGTGCGATCGCCAACCGTTGGCGTTGTCCCCCGGAGAGCATGACGCCGCGATCGCCGATTTCCGTCTCGAAGCCGTAGGGTAAGTTCATGATGAACTCGTAGGCGTTGGCTCGTTTGGCCGCGTCGATGGCCTCCTGTTCCCCAGCCCAAGGACACCCGTAGGTCAAGTTGTAGCGCACCGAATTGTTAAACAGAAACGTATCTTGACTGACAACACCCATCGATCGACGCACCGTCGCCACATCGAACGTCCGTAAATCCTTTCCGTCCAGCATCACCGCCCCCGAAGTCGGATCGTAAAATCGCGGCAGCAAATCCGCCAAGGTTGATTTTCCCGCCCCCGACGTTCCGACCAAGGCCACCGTTTCACCGCGTTCGATCCAGAGGTTGATATTCTTGAGGGCGATCTCGTCATGGTCGGGATACTGAAAGGTGACGTCTTCAAAACGTATGCCCTCGCGCAGTTTCTCGAAAGATCGATCGCCGTTTTGCATGATCGGCTTGTTATCGCGCCGCAAATAATCTGACACCACTAATACGCTCGGAGCGGTGTTCGCCAAACGGCTGCGAATGCTATTGAGTTGTCCGACGACTGGTAACAGCCGAAACAAAATCAGCAGGTAAGTCAGTAACACGGCCGAAATCGCTTCGATCTGTTCGGAAAATAAATAGCGGCCAAAAATAACAATAAGCAGAAGGGAAACAATTCCCGAAATTTCGTTGACAGGCGCAATAATTGAATAGTTTGCTTGTGATTTAAACTCACTATTTTCTCGCTCTTTAATAAGTTGAGCGAGCTGTTTGAGTTCGCTTTTTTCGTTGGCAACAGTCTTGACAAGGCGAATTCCTGCCAAAACTTCAAGGGTTTTGTTGGTTAAGTCTCGGCTTTTTTCCGAGAGAGTTTCTCCGTATGACTTGGCTCGCTTTACAAAAAATTGGTTGCAGATAGCCACAATAGTTAATACCACAGTTGAAGCTAGAGTGAGCTGCCAAGAAATCGACGTTAAAATAGCAATAAAAACAAAAATAGTAATGCCGTTAATTGCCAATTGTGTTAAGCTGCGAATTGCATTAGCCGTTCGACTCATTTCCGTATTTAGGCGGTTCATAATGTCTCCCACCTTCATTTTGGAGTAAAAGTCGAGATCGACATCGAGGATAAGCTTCATGCCTTCGAGACGCAAGTTTCGCACTAAGGATTGAGAAAATCGAACGGCAATCAAGGAACTTAAATAATTCGTTGAATTTTTTAAAACAATGGCGGATAGGACTAATAACGTTAAAACAATTATTTTAGAGTCTCCGTCAAAAGATCCAGAAATATTCATGACTTTCTGAATTAACGGAGGTAAATTCTGTAGACTAGGCAACTCTTGCCCAATCAAACTCAGGATGAGTGGAACGATCAGTGTAATGCTGACTCCGTTAAAAATAGCGCCAGAAAATCCCAAAGCAATGGTCAATACCATTAGCCAGGGAGATTTTAGAGCAAACTTAAATAATAATTGGTTAGGAGACATGAGAAAAAATCCAAGCCTGGAAAGTCAGGTCGCCCTAGAAAATTACTAGGTTGCGTTGCGAATGATAGTTGACAGGATATCTGACATAGCCTCGAGGCTATAGTATTTTATACACCGACGACGGGCTATTTGACCTCGCTCTTGTGCGAGTTCGTAATTTTCAAAAATCCATGCGATTGCCTTGGCTATGTCTTCAGGAGAACTCGGTGCAACCAAAAAACCCGTCTCTCCTAAAACCTCTGGCATATCGCCAACTCGGGTAGCCAAAACTGGCTTCGCCATCGCCATCCCATCAGTCAACTTTAGAGGAAATTGAGCCCGAGTCGTCGGGGTATCGCGCTGGGGGACCACGACGACATGGGAAGCGGCGATGAGTTCCGGCATTTTTTCGATCGGATGAGGCGGAAATCGAACGATCCAACGTCCCCACTGTTGGATGAGGTCTCGATCGTAATCGTCGTAAGGACTTCCTCCGACGATCGCCAATCTTAGGTCGGGGATCTCGAGGATATCGAGTGCCATGAGAACGTCTTCGACCCCCTTATAGGGACGGGGAGCGCCTGGAAACATTAACACTCGGTAATCTGATAACCCGTAACGAGCGCGACAGGTTTCGGGATCGGTACGGCTGGGGTCGAATAAATCTGTATCTTTCCCGTTGGGAACGAAACCCCCCCCAAAACGATCTTGTAAAAACTTCGTGTGAACGGTTATCGCATCCGCCCGAGACGACCAACCTTCCATCCATTTTAAATAGAGAGGATGGTCGGGATAACGCAACGCACCGTTAGGTTTGAGAAGATCCCGTGCCAACTGTCGAGGGTTTGGATGATATTGGAAATCCTCGCCACCGTGCCAGCTTAACTCCCAATCGTCGATATCTAATATCACTGGACAGCCCGTGCGAAATTTTTTCCACAAAGCCAGGCCGAATGTCGTGGGTTTGGGTCGCAAAGCATACAGAATATCGCCATGAATTTGTTGGAGGAACTCTCTGGCACTGTGGAGAAATTGAGGGTAATTCGTACCTGATATAGTAATTACGGGAAAGTTGTCCGTCACGTCAGACGGTGGATTGTCACCAAAGACGAATCCTACAATTTCGACATCAATACTGAGTCGTTGGAGAGCTTCACACAAAAGAAAGACTCTAGAACCGCCCCAGCGTCCCTCACCGCGCGTTGACAAATCGCTGACGAGGATTGAAATTTTCTGTGGAGTCGTTCGAGCGGTTGAACTCATGGATCGCAAAGCCGTCCTGAATCAGTGAAACTCGTCTGAAATCTGACTGATGCCAAGGTAACACACCCAGTTCCAAGTTTGAGATCGAAAGTCGAGGCCGTAGGAAATGAGGGTCAACCTCATGGTTTCGACTTCTTCTGAGTATCTGAGGCTGGAAATCCTTCAACTCGTTCGAGTTCTTCCAACTCGCGACGGGGATTCCGACGATGGTGGCGATACCAGGTGGAACCGGCCACGAGTAAGCCAGTCAAACTCAACGCTCCCAAAAGCGGCAGCATCTCCCCCGTGCGAAGGGCTTTCAACCCGGAACTGCCCAACATCACGAACGGGAAGACGCCGGGAACCGTTCCGAGTAGCGTCCCCACTAGATAATCGCGAAACCGAATCGCCGTCAGTCCGGCCGCGAAGTTGACTAAGCCGTAGGGAATAATGGGCAACAGGCGAATGGCGAACATATAGAACGTTCCCCCATGGCGAATTTCAGCGTCCATGGCCTGCCAGCTACCGGCGAGGCGGCGAGCTGCCCAGGTTCGTCCTACGGTGCGTGTAAAGGTAAAGGCCGCGATCGCTGCTATAACCGCCCCCACACTCGTCCACAAGGTCCCCACCCAAGGGCCGAAAATCGCGCCACCACTGAGATTGAGCGGTGTCGAGGGCAGCAAGAGCAGCGTTCCCAACGTATAGAGAACGATGTAGAGAATTGGGGCCCAAATGCCCGCTCGTTCGAGCCAGGTTTCGACGGTTCGGGTATCGAGTCCCCCCAGCCAGTAGGCTCCGATGGCAGTTAAGAGGATACAGACGCCCAGTACGAGGACGAGTATCTGCTTCGACGTGAGTTTGAGTTTCACCGTGCTATTACCATCCTTGAGTGGATAACGATCGCTCAAAGAGCCAAATCAATTCAAATGAGTAGTTTAACGAGTCTAAGTTTACTTTTTAGGGGCGGCTACATCGCAGGGTTCTCGGGTTAATTTTATGAATGTCAAATGACCCCAAATTTCACAATCCGTAAGTATCCCTAACCAAATAAAGCGGCCGTTCTTTAACTTCTTCGTAAACGCGCCCTAAATATTCCCCAATTGCCCCCAAACTAATCAGTTGGATTCCACCCAGAAATAAGACTGCCACCATCAGCGATGCGTATCCCGGTACGTCAATTCCCGAAATCAAGGTTCGCACGATGAGAAATACTGCATAAATCAAAGACAGCAATGAAATGGTTAAGCCGAGATAGCTCCAAACTTTTAACGGTAACGAACTAAAGGATGCGATACCGTCGAGGGCAAAGTTCCAAAGTTTCCAGTAGTTCCATTTAGTCGTTCCGGCGTAGCGAGGATCGCGATCGTATTCAATGGCAACTTGCTCGAAGCCGACCCAAGCAAACAATCCTTTCATAAAGCGATTGCGTTCGGGAATTTTTTTGAGAGCCTCGACGACTTTTCGATCCATCAAGCGAAAGTCTCCTGTATCTCGAGGGATGGGAACTTTACTCATTCTGCCGATGATGCGATAGAAATTATTGGCGGTAAACTGTTTGAACCAAGTTTCTCCCTGACGCGCTCTGCGTTTGGCGTAAACGACATCGTATCCTTGCTTCCATAAATCTACCATGTCTTGAATAAGTTCGGGAGGATCTTGTAAGTCGGCATCGATGGGAACGACTGCCTTTCCTCTCGCGTAATCGATACCCGCTGTTAAGGCGATTTCCTTGCCGAAGTTTCGAGAGAAATTTATGATTTTAATAGCGGGATTTTGTTGGTGGTGGCGAATCAATTCAACGAGGCTGCGATCGCGGCTTCCGTCGTTGACGCAGATAATTTCGTAAGTCAAGCCCATTTTATCTAGGTTTTGACTGAGGCGATCGAATAAGTAATTTAGATTCGCTTCTTCGTTGTAAATGGGGACGACAACAGAGATTTGAACGTCCGTTTTAAGTTCGTTTGGGTGAGATATATTCACGACTGCCTGTTTAAAAACACATAGCCAACAGAATAGCGATATCCAATACAGCCTGTCTTCAGAAGATGAGGTACAGATTTATAGGTGAAGTTTTATTGCCTTAAATCCGCCTGTTCGAGCGATCGCTATTCAACCCGCCGATCGCTCGTCCACGACTTTCAACCGTCCCAGTTGAAAGCGATCGAACACGCTGTTGAGTTGGCGATAGTCCTCGTCCGTCAGTCCTTTCCCCGACAACATCGCCGACGTAAGCTGTAAATAATCCTGACGGCTGATGCGGTTCGAATCGAGAATCCGTTCGATCGACTGGTGAAGCGTCGCATTAGGTTTCGCCTGAGAAGCTTTCGCCATAGTCCCGTCACTCTCCATATAAACGCGGCCGGAGAAACGGGAGTCGCGGTTGGGTCCTATCAGTCCGATACGCTAGGATTTTTCACAAAGACCCATCCACGCACATCCATTAGGAGATCGGACGATGCAAATCTACCGACTTCCCGCCTTATCCGATAATTATATTTTTCTGCTGGTCGATCGCGATCGTCAAGAGGCGGCCGTTGTCGACCCCGCCCAAGCCGAACCCGTTCTCCGCCAACTCAAAGAACTCGACTGTTCCCTCGTCGCCATTTTCAACACCCACCACCACGCCGATCACGTGGGGGGAAACCGCCAACTGATGCAGCATTTTCCCGATTTGACCGTCTACGGTGGTGCTGAAGATCGCGATCGCATCCCCGGACAACAGGTGTTTCTCAAAGAGGGCGATCGCGTCTCCTTCGCGGAGCGCCAGGCCGAGGTCTTTTTCGTTCCCGGCCACACCCGCGCCCACATCGCCTATTACTTCCCTCCCGTTGGCGACGACGAACCCGGCGAGTTGTTTTGCGGCGATACCCTGTTCGCCGGGGGATGCGGGCGACTGTTCGAGGGAACCCCCGCCCAGATGGTAGAGTCCCTGACGAAGCTGCGATCGCTCCCCGACAAAACCCGCCTCTGGTGCGCCCACGAATACACCCTGAAAAATCTCAAATTCGCCCTCACCGTCGATGGCGACAACCGAGAATTGCAAACCCGGTATCGCAACGTGGAACTCCTCCGCAAACGCCACCAAGCCACCGTTCCCTCCTGGTTGGGAGTCGAAAAACGAACCAATCCCTTTCTCCGCTGGGATAGCGAGGCGTTACAAACCGCCGCCGACAGTCGCGAACCCGTGCGCACCTTCGCCCGCCTTCGGGGAGGTAAAGATCGCTTTTAAGGAGAAGTTTGGGAGTTCAACCGCACTGGCGTCCACTCGACCTCGATGGGAGAGGCGTACAGAAACCGATTTTCCGTTTCAAAGGAAATCGACTGTACTGGGGCGGGAAAGGAAAGATCGCCTCCATCGAGCGCCGTCCAAAAGACTAACGCCTCGTCGGAGGTTCGGGGTAAATGGCTGACAATGGGGCCGTTTTCGGAATTAGTCGGAAGAATGCGATAGGCGATTTCCATCCCATCGCCATACACCGCCTTGAGATACACCGGGGCGGTGCGAAATAGAGTTTTGTAGAGTTTTCCCCAGGGGGAATAGGACACGGAAATCGAGGCTCTCACCAGGGATTGAGGTGCGTTGGGCAGCTTCAGGACTTCACCCCACTTCACCGATTGCGACCCGAGGCTTGCTTGCGTCTGACAGGGGTTGACTTGGCGTCGATCGAACACCATTAAATCCTCAACCGCTTCCGTTTGCACGAATTCAGGAAATTGCGGCGACAGGCGATAGCCACACAGCAGGGACATCAAGGTTTCGGGTTCGTCGAAAAAGGGGTGTCGTCCGTCGATGGCGCGAAATTGATAGAGAAAATGGCCGCGCGGGTGGGTTTCTAAGTTAGCTGCGTTGGCGTTGTCGAGAAATACCGTATAGGCAGAGTAGGATTGAAGGGTCGGTCGGGGTTGTCAGTTTAAATCGTTCGCCGGGGCTAAGGTTAGTTCCCAGGGGACGATATCGACGGGATCTGTGCCGAGATGTTCTCGCACGTCGTCGGGGAGTTTCAATCGCTCGAAATGGTATTGGTTGCCATGTTCGAGAATGCTCACCACCCGATCGAGATCGAACAGATAAACTTGATTCTGAATAGATTTCGGCGTAAACGCCTGCCAAAACGGCCAGGGTTGAAGGCCGGCTTGTCCTAAAACATCGGGTTTGATGGCGTACAGCAGCGTAATGGCGATGGCGATCGATCGCACGATAAGCCCCCAAGATTTCACGTTTGGCTTCCGCAGGCGCACCCGGCGTTCTTCTCGAACCTCATCGATGCAAACCAGGGACGTTAGAAAGGGAACGAAGAAGAAATACAGCAGAACGTGGGCGTCTTGACGGACGAATCCATGTTTGAAGACAATCCAGAGGACGAACGCCAACGCGAGATACCACCCCAACCGCTGCCAACTGCGCCGTTTCCACATCAGACTTGCCACAAGTGCCGCTTCGAGGAGGGCTACAGCGACTTCGAGCGGCGATCGAATATAACTCATGGCACCGGAGTATCCCGAAGACATTTCCAGCGACCCTCGCACGAAATCGAGGAGGACGCCATCGAAGAGGAACACCGTCGCCAACAGCCCAAGGCTGTAAATCCCATAGGCTCTAGTGGCGATCGCACGGAGGGTATTTCGATTTGGGTTTTGGGGGAACCTCCATTTTTCCCACGCCGCTGCCACCATCCCAGCGATCGCCCCGTAGAGAAGGAGTTGAATAGCGTGCGTCAGAGGGTTGGGAGCAACAAATACAAATGCGATCGAGGCAGCACCGACGATAGAATCCCCCAAGGCGAAGAGCGATCGGTTCGCCTCCGATGGCGAACTGGTTTTGGCCGTGGAGATGGCTCGACCCACCTGCACGAGAAACAACGCCCCCACCGTCGCCACGCCGAGGGTAAATTTCACCAGGGCGAGAAATCCCGCCAACCCTCCTAAAAAGAAGGAATAGAGTCTCAACCAGGGAACGGTTTGTAAGTCTATTTTTGTGGTTTTACAATCTTTTAAATGGCTTAAATTAAAGCAAGGAAATATCGACCAGGATAAAAGTATTAAATACAAGAATAATACCTTATAGTCGATAGAAAACAATACATGAAACAAAAAAATTGAAGAGATGGCCCATAAAAATCGATTAATAGTAGTTTTATAAGCCAAATACTGCAATACCAATACAAATATCAAAACGACATGAATACCGAACTTAAAAATCGCCACAAAAAGAACGTTCTCTGAAACCACAGACCCCGAAGCTAAATAGCCCAACAGTCCGTAAGTAAAAATAACATCCCGTCCGAACTGCAATTGTTGAAGCGCCGTTTCCGTCAAAGCAAATGTCCACGCCGCATCCAGCCCTTCTGTAATAAAAACATAAAGTGAAGGCAAGGTTGCCAACGTAAAATAAAGCAACGCCAAACTAGCAACGAGCCGAGAAAAGACACTCTGTAATTGCCGGATAGTACGAGAGTTTATTCGAGATTTCATCGATAATTCATGTTGACAATTATTCGAGGTATTATCAACTCCCAACAGCTAAGGGACTGTTGGTGACGCCGAGAGAGGAGGGAGGTCGAAGGTTCCCTTCAACGGGTAAACGCGAGCGTTCGTCGCATCGAACGCCCAGGCTTCAACGGTCAGAGAACGATTCGGTAAGGTCGCGCGAGAAAATTCGCCGAACCAACCCAGTTGTGTATTTTTGAGAAGACCCGGGTGGAGAGCATCCAGACGGAACTCGCGATCGTGAATGGCCGCAAACGGTTTTTTTGTCCCCGAAACCGTCGTGTACGTCAACAACACCAGATCCACAGGCGCAGGAGAACGCTCGGTGAATTCCGCCCAACCGTGAACTTGGTAGCGATCGCCCGACAGGGGCGTGAGGACATCAAAAAAGCCCCGTGCGGTCGTAGAATCCGGCGAAGCGCGAAAATCTCGCACGTCGTCGCTTTCCAGCAACGGCGGATGAAGATATCCCATATCGTCGATCGCCGTAGCATGTACGAACAAGCGATCGACATCCGGATAAACAAAGCGACGCAAACAGTCCTCATCTCGAAGAATCGGGAGGGTCAGAGTACAAGCTTGACCCCTTAATGTATTACTTTGACGTAGCGACATTCCCTCCAGAGCGAACGCACTGGTTTTGAGATGCAGCAACAGTCCAATTCCCAGCAACAGGTAAGCGCCCCGCGATCGCCAACGCCGCCGAGACGAAGACCCTGCGATCGCCCCCTTAGGTTCCGCCAGCAACGCCCCCAAATACATCGCCGACACGATCGCGTACAGCGAAAAAGTCGTATATCGCGGTTCCAGGGCTTGTTCGAGACCCAACCCCACCCGACCTAAAGCCGCGAACAGACCGCTCAAGAGAGAATATCCCCCCAGCATTATCCAGCCTTTAGCACGATTCAACTCCGCCAAATCCCAGCCCTTTTCCGAGCTGGCGTAGCTGTTCCAGAACAGCATCAAGACGCATCCCAGCCAAACCGCAAAAACGATCGCACCGACGAGGGTCGCGGCGTTGAGATTGTGGAATCCCAACGGTCACCCCAAGAACACGAAGAAATAGTGCATCGCCTTGACAGGATGTTGCAAGGCTTCATCCCAACCCGGATGACCGGGAGGTTTAACGTAATTGCGAAAGTAAAACTGAAGATTGACCGCCATCGCCGCCAGCCAGAAGATCGCCCCCACCAGACGGCGACGGATTTCCCGCCAACGCAGGGTTTCGGGAAAGAACAGGGCCGGAAACAGTACCGCCCAACTGAGCAAACCGTTAGAAAACGAGTAGGTACTAACGAGACACAAAAACAGTCCGAGAAGGGTTTTGACCCAAAAGGGAAACCGAGCTTGCGCCGCCAGCAATCCTAAGACGATCGCCCAGAGAGACAGCAACACGCACACTTGCAGCCCGAAGAGAAAGTTATCGTATTGAATCAGAGAGAAGACCAGGAGGTTCGCGACCACGGCCAAGGCGTCGAGACGAGGGCGGGGGGTACGGGTGAGAGTCAGGCGACTGAGAGCGTATAACGTGAGGGCGATCGCGGCCATCAATGCCAAAATCAGGAACATTTCAACTTTGATGTTCCAGTTCGTCACGGCGGCCAAGCTCACCAAAACAAATCGGGGAAATAATTTACGGCTTTCGTTATGTTGCGCGATCCAATATCCCCAGTTCCATCGACCTTGACGGATATCGATAGTACCGTCGTGGATTTTCACGAACATCAACCCTGGGGTATCCCACTCGTCCCAGACGGGAAAGTTGACGCCAAAATGAGCGATCGCCACCGCCACCAGACTGGCGAAGATCGCCGACAGACAGAGCAGCCAAATCGTACTGGACGAGAAACGAATTTTCACGGAAAATACCTCGATACGTTTGGAAGCCCTGTCGCTTTAGCGCAGGGA
>NZ_JBNGCO010000064.1:0-27777 GCF_049974805.1 Baaleninema sp. | reverse complement strand
AATCGGTTGACTGAACCTGATGATGAGGTTCCATTTGACTATCGATCGCCCCAATTAAATCTCCAATTTTTTCAGATAACGGTTCGGATTCAGGTTCGGCTTGTTCAAGTTGAGATAAAATCCAATGTTCGGGAGTTACCCCTTGTTTTTGGGCAACTTCGAGGAGGGCTTGATACGTTTGTTCGGATAAAATTAGGGTATGTTCTGACATGAGTTTACTGAGTGAGCTTGTTCCGATTTTAACTCCAATACCTGTGAATGACAACGATGCCATTGAGCCAAAAAGCAGGGGCGTTATCGGGAAAATACAACGCCACTTTTTCCAAATACCGCTACTCTCTGAAACGCGCCATCACCTCTCTCTATCTCAGCTTAGAGATTTGGGTTATTCCCATCATTTTTGGCAAATGTCGCTTACTTTCAGAAACCGGGCTTCTACCGGAGTTTCTGCATCTTCACAGAGATTTTGCCAGAAAAAGCGAAAGGCACAAAAGGGGCTAAACGGCTTCTGAAACGGCTATCGGGGAGAGAGAGGCGTTATCAGAGTTGGGTCAACCACAATATTTCTAAACAAATCGTCCGTCGCGCCAAGGACACTCAGTCGATTATCGCCCTCGAAGACTTAACGGGAATACGAGAGCGAACCAACCGCCAACCTCGCACTAAGACTGAGCGCCGCCGTTCAAATTCTTGGGCATTTTATCAACTGCGACTGTTTATCGACTACAAAGCCATTAAAGAAGGTGTCGAGGTGGTAAGGGTTCCACCCGCATACACCTCGCAAACCTGCCATAACTGCTTGCACATTCATCCCCAGAAAGGAAAGTCTTACCGTTCGGGTATCCCCCCAACCCCCCTTTCTAAGGGGGGTTGGGGGGATTTGCGGGTGGAAAGGGGATGCTGATTTGAATGGCGCGACGATGATTAAACTCTTGGGGGAGTCTGTAAGCCTTCCCAAAACGCGCAACCCTCTATCTTGCTCTTGGCTAGATACTGTAACGGGTTAGTGCGAAAGCCCCGCGTCTTTAGACCGGGGTGAGCTTACAGTTAATGAGTTGAACTGAAGACAAAATTTGGGTAGGGGCGCAAATTTTCGCCCCTATATAAATGGTTTAAACAGGGGATAAACTCCACGTATCACCTCAAACTCAGAAAACTCAAACCCGATCGCGCCTGGAACATATTTATCGTATTTTCTAGCCTTCTTATTGCCCTGAAATTAACGCGATCTAAAGAGTCTACGAACACATACACTAACGCTTGGAATGGATAATTTTTGAACTTTCGATAAAAGGCTAAAAAAACAGAAGTCTGTTACAGAAGTATGCTTGGGAAGGCTCGATCCATGATATTATCATCGCTTTCACTAGAGGGCAAACCCCACCACGTACAAAACCATCGTCGTCGCGGTTCCGAGTTTCGATTGGCGACTCATACTCTCTTCCTCATCGTTTCTCCGATTGTATCGAACCCCAGATCGACTTATTCCGCCGTTTCCGTCTCGCCCTCTCCCACACCGGGTAAAATGCCCTCGATCGATCGAATAATACTGCGGGCGGGTAACTCTTCCGGCTCGAAAATCGCCGTCAACGCCCGATCTAACGTCGGTGCCATGGCAATCTGATTTTCATAGGCTACGATGACCCGTACCAGCGTCGGTAAACTGTTCTGTTCCGCCTCCAAATACAGCGGTTCCACGTACAACAGCGATCGCTCGATGGGAATCACCAACAAATTCCCCTGAATCACCCGCGATCCCTGCTGGTTCCATAACGAAAGCTGCTGGGAAATCACCGGATCTTGGTTGATGCGGGCTTCAATCTGCCCCGGTCCGTAAATCAACTCCTGTTTCGGGAACTGATACAACAGTAGTTTGCCGTAATTTTCCCCGTCCGATCGCCCCGCCAACCACGCAATCAAATTCGCCCGCCGTCGCGGCGTGAACGGGTGCAGCAAAATAAACTCTTCCGACGTCGACTGAGGCAGCTTCATAATCAAATAGTACGGTTCCACCGACTGCTCCTCGCTGCGGTAGATTTCCGTGGGAACCTGCCATTGGTCTTCTCGGTTGTAAAACACCTGGGGATCGGTCATGTGGTAAATCAGTAACCGTTCCGACTGCACCGAGAACAAATCCACCGGATAACGAATGTGACGCAGCAGCGTCGGGGGCATTTCCGCTAGAGGTTTAAACAGTGTCGGAAAGAGTTTGCGGTAGGTTTGCAAAATCGGATCGCGGGCGTCGACCACGTAAAACTGTACCGATCCGTTATAGGCGTCGATCAGTACTTTGACAGAATTGCGAATATAGTTAAACGAATGTTCTCCAGGGTCGGCGTAGGGATATCGATCGCTGGTGGTGTAAGCGTCGAGAATCCAATACAAATAGTTCTGATTGGGGTCGTCGTTGTCCGGGTCGAAGTCCGCCGTCACCAAATAAGGGTCGCGATCGAACCGCAAAAACGGCGCGATCGACTTCACCCGTCGATCGAGATTGCGGCGAAACAGCAGCTTCGTTTCCGGTAAAAAGTTGTCCGTCAACAGCATGCGCCAGTCGCGCAAATACACCGCGTACAACCAGCGACGCCATCCCGTCCCGATGCGAATTCCCCCCGTTCCGTCGTAAGTGTTGTAAACGTTCTCGTCGCCGCTGGGATAATCCAACTCCTGAATCCGCGTCGAGGTCATCACGTAATTGTCCGTCAGTTCCCCGTAATACAACCGGGGCGCACCGATGGGGATGCTGTCGCGAATCAGGGGATCTGTCACCTGAATCGGGTCGTCTTGTCCCGCCGTGGGGTCGGTGGCGATGCCTTTAACGAAATATTCCGGCAACCCGCTTTCCGTGGCCGTGTTCACCGGACTCATGGTGAAGCCGTAGCCGTGAGTGTACACCAAATGCTGGTTGACCCAGGTTTGGGCTTGGTCGGGAACCGCACTATAGTCCAACTCCCGCGCCGCTAAAATCACTTGTCGGGTTTCGTTGGCTTGGGGATTTTCCGGCGTCGGTTGGCGTCGGATGGTGTAGCGATCGATATCGGCGTTGGGAAACTTGTAATACAGCCGAATTTGTTGCAGTTGGCGGTTGGTTTCCAACAGGGGGCGACTGTCCCAGAGGCGGATATTGCGGATGGTGAGACTGTTGGCTTTCAACGACGCTTGATTTAACGCCCCCGTGGGATTGAAGGTTTCGACTTCAATATCGTCGAGATCGAAGCTCGATCGCGTGTAAGCGATGCTGCGTTCGATAAACGGTCGCTCCCGTACCAACTCGTTCGGTTGCACCACGATACGCTGCACTAACGCCGGAAGCAGCCAAGTCGTCGCGCCCGCCGCGATCGCGTAACCGCCCAAAATCACGTAGAGGGGCGGCACCAGGGTTTTTCGCGGCCGTCGGGGGGCGAGTTTTTCCTCGAGGGTGGGACGGCGACGGGGACGGCGATCGAACGGAGAAGCCCCCGTTACCGCTTCCCATAACAACAAAATGGCAATGGCCACCGCCAGCAACGCTAACGCCGTATACGCCGGAAGTTTGACGTTGACATCCGTATAACTGGCACCGAACACTACGCCGTCATCGGAATAGAGAAGTTCGTACCGTTGCAGCCAGAAACTCAACGCCAGAACCATCGCGGTGATGGCGCCGAGTCCTTGCAGGTGGCGCTGTTGCCACCGCGAAAAGCCGGGGAACCGCCCTTCGCTGAGGGATTCCCCCGACAGGAGATAGGTGAGGCTGACGGCGACGAAACAGTATCCGACCACGCCGAAACTCCAAAATTCCAAGAGTTCCAGCATCGGCAGGCGAAAACTGTAAAAGGCGATATCGACGTTGAAGAGGGGATCGCTTTGGGCGAAGTCCGTCGGTTGAAAGGCTTGCAACACCCGAGACCACTGGGCGGGTAAGACGACACCCAACCCGAGACTGAGGGCGATCGAAGAGAGTCGCAAACAGAGGCGAGGCCACAGCAGCACTACCACCGGGAACACCGCCAGCACTGCCCATTGAAGGGGATAGTCGGCGATCGGTTGTAGGGATTGCAGATATTCGACGGCGTTGAACCGTTGTGGAAGCGTAGCGGCGATACTGGGAAGGTTCCAATCGGGATGCCAACGATCGATCGCCAAATCGCTGTAATACAACAGCATCAAAGTTAACAGAATCCCGAGTCCCCATCCCGCCAACAGCAATCCCCCCAAGCCGATGGCGGGGGTTTTGGAGGGATCGCCGTTGTTGGCTTGTCTCGGAAACTGGACGCGATCGAGATATTTCAACCGCTGCGCCAAGCGCAGGTTTCCCCAACAAGTGAAGAACGTCAGTCCCACCGACAGCACCCAAATCGCCGCTTGGGTTTGCAGTCGGGTTTGGAAGACGGGGAGATAGCCGACTTCCTGAAACCACAACACTTCACCCGCAATTCGCGCCGCGAGGTCGATGCCAAACACCGCCCCCGCCAGCGCCACGATAATGGGAAAAACCCGTTTGACCATTCCTTTGGCGTTACCTCATTGCGTCTTCAGGTTCTTCGCCCCACTCGATGACCTCGATTTTGGATTTCGCTTCGGGTGTCGTTGGAGGTTCGACGGGATCGATCGCAGACTCCGACTCGATCGCAGGCGTCGGTTTTTCTTCAGAAAGGGGCTTCGGGGTTTCCGTTTCTTCCGGGTTCTCGTCCAACATCGGTTCCGGTGTCGGTTCCGGTGTCGGTTCGGCTTCCGGTTCGGCTTCCGGTTCGGTTTCCGGTTCGGTTTCCGGTTCGGTTTCCGGTTCGGCTTCCGGTTCGGCTTCCGGCGTTTGAATCTGTTTTTGCTCCTCGAGGGTTTCCTCGTCTAGGGGAACTGCTACGTCTGGCCGGTTAACTTCGGGATCGGGTTTCGGCGGGGGGTCGAGGACGGGTTGAGCTAAGGGTTCGTTTTTTTCCGGGCGATCGCGAGTTTCGTCTAAAACGGGAGTCCGATCTTCGTTTCCGTTTTGGGCCGTGCTGTCCCAACCGATGGCAAAGCCGCCCAACACAGCCGCCACAACCAATCCGATCGCGATGGGAATATGTTCGAACTTCCGTTTCAGTTGGACGGGTTCGGCCGCACGCATCGGGGGTTGGGGGGCTTGCGTCGCTTGGGGTACCGTCGCGGGAGAATGCGCTTGGGTGACGACCTGAGACGGGGCGCCTGGGGCGACGGCCACCGTTTTCATGGACGAAAGGGAGTTTCCCGGTGCCAGAGCCGCCAGCATTTCCGTCGCACTGGAAAAGCGATCGCGGGGGTGGAAACGCAAGGCGCGATCGAGCGTCGTTGCCAAACTTCCCTGTAGGTTCGGCAGCAGTTCCCGCCAGCGCAGCTCTCCCGTGGCGTTATCGACGGGAATATCTTGAGGGAGTTTGCCCGAGAGCAGATAAATCGCCGTCAGAGCCAAACTGTACAAATCGCTAGAATAGGTGGGGCGTCCGGCAGCCTGTTCGCTGGACATGAAACCGGGAGTGCCGATGACTACCGAAGATTTACTGGGGGTATCGGGGGCGCTAACCGCTTCTTTGACTGCCCCGAAATCGATCAGAACCGGGAGTCCGTCTTGGCGACGCACGACGATATTTTCCGGTTTAACGTCTCGGTGGACGATGTGGCGACTGTGGATGAAATCGAGAACGGGCAGAATTTGCGTCAGGAGTTGGACGACGGCTCGATCGTCCCACAGTCCCCCTTGATGAACTTGTTGCAACAGGGTTTCGCCGTCGATCCATTCTTGAACCAGGTAAAAGCGACCGCCTTCGGAAAAATAGGCGTACAGCCGAGGAATTTGTGGGTTTTCTTCGCCGAGTTCTTCGAGAACCGCAGCTTCCCGCTCGAAGCGAGCGCAAACGTCTGCGTAGCGATCGGGCGTTTGCGTGACCTGTTGCAGTTGTTTGAGAACGCAGCGGCGTCGCGAGGGAAGATGGGTGTCTTCCACGAGATAGGTATGACCGAAGCCCCCTGTTCCGAGGGTTTCGAGAACGCGATAGCGATTGTTGAGGAGCTGAGAGACCATAGGCTTAGAGGGGTTCGGCTTTTTCCACCGTGCGATCGTTGACTCCGAGGGTGAGTTTAAGGGATTTTCCGGCCTCGTGGGCGCGGACGGCTTGGCGATAGGAGGCGTAATCCGTCGGGAGCGTGACTTGGCGTCCGCCCTGCTCGTAGGATATGAAATATTCTACTGTTTTCAGCAGTTCGGGAGAATCGGGTTTTTCGCGGGGCGTTTCTCGCGCTTCGATGTCGTCCACGGTGGGACGGGGCGGGAGTTTCGGCCACCACAGTCCTTTCTCGTCGGCCTCTCCGACGGCTCCTTCGGGGCGTTCGCCGTTGACGTTGAGGATGGAGTTTGAGGCGAATTCTTCGTATCGGGGAATTTTGTCGGTTCCGGTTTCTTTGTAGGGAACGCGCCAGCTGTAGGTGGTAATGGCTGTGGCTTCGTACTCGTCGATGACGAGGCTCGTGCAACCGGGGAGGGTGAGGACTAGGGCAACCGTCAAACCCCTGAAGGCGTAATTTGTAATCATATCGTAATTTTGACCCGAAACCCGCCAAAAGAATCGATCGACCTTCACGAAAGCTTTACTGAAGTCGATCGATATCCTCATTGTATCTTTACCTAAACGGGACTTTCCCCTTCTAGGTTGGAAGAAGGCGACAAGAGGCGCGATGCGTTTCCCCAAACCAATCCGCTCTGTTATCGTTTTCGCGCCGTCGCCTTTCGATGGCTTAACTGTATCAAGCTACGTTTCCATCTAGGTTTTAACCTCGCGAAAGGTTATGTCTCCATTCGTTTCTTTTCTGATTCAACCGATCGATCGGTGGCTGGCGTCTCTCGACGTGGAAAACCCAGACCTAGCCCGATCGATCGTGCGGTGGATTCCAGACCAATGCCCCTTCGAGCGGGATGTCGTCTTGTTCGGGCGATCGCTGTTTCACATTCCCCCCCTGTGCAAACTTAATCCCCTGTACGATCGCTTCGTGGAACTGCGATTTCGCGCCCTCTGCTACCTCGTTGATAGCGTCGGCGATTGCGAGTTCACCAACGGTTAACCGTTAACCGTCGCCGTTACGAGGACGCCACGGCGTCACCAAACAGCACGTCTTCAAGCTGTTGGACGGTTTTTTCGAGATCGTCGTTAACCACCCGCACGTGGAATTCCCCCGCAGCGGCGATCTCTTCCTTCGCCCGGTTCAAACGCCGTTCGATGGCCGCGAGATCGTCTCGATCGCGACCCCGCAAGCGGCTTTCCAACTCTTCAAACGACGGCGGTAACACGAAAATCGACAGAGCGTCGGGAAAATGACGGCGGACCTGTCGCGCCCCTTCCAACTCGATTTCCAAAATCACCCATTTCCCCTCGGCGATTTGACGTTCGACCGACGCCCGAGGGGTTCCGTAATAATTTCCGGCGAATTCCGCCCATTCGAGGAATTCACCGTTGTCAATATTTTCGAGAAAGCGATCGCGGCTGAGAAACTTGTAATCCCGTCCGTCAACTTCACCGGGACGGGGATCGCGCGTCGTCGCCGAAATGGACAGAGAGAGTTCCGGGTGGCGTTGACGCAGCAAACGCAACAGCGTCCCTTTCCCCACGCCACTCGGTCCAGTCAGAACAATTAACCTTCCGTTTTGCATTAAACCTGTATCTCGAACGGACAAAGCGGGGAGATCGATCGCCAGCGCCATCGATCTCCCCTTTGGATATTCCATACGCCATGCCGTTACGCTTGTCCATCTTTATGAAAGACAAATCGATTCGCCACCGTTTCCGGCTGAATCGCCGAGAGGATGACATGGCTCGAATCGGTGACGATAACGGCTCGAGTTCGCCGACCGTAAGTCGCATCGATGAGCTGGCCGCGTTCCCGCGCATCTGTAATGATACGCTTAATGGGAGCGGACTCCGGACTGACAATGGCGACAACGCGGTTGGCCGAAACGATGTTTCCGAAACCGATGTTGATAAGCTGAATGTCCATGATGAATCCTTAGCTGACTCGTGTGAGGAACTGAGTGAAAAGAAGATCTACCTCTCAATGGTAGATAGAATCCAAAATTTTGGCTGACTCTGAACGAATTCCTTCAAAATTGCAGGAGACGGCCGCCCCGTTCCCGTTGTCGCCAACGGTTTCCCTGTGGAGATTTCAGCAATTTTTTCCCGTGCAACCTGTCGATTTAACTACTGTCGCTGCAATTTGTGCAGATTTGCGGGCGCATTGGCTTCCCGCTCGTTTAGAGCAAGTGTACCAACGCGATCGCACCCGTATCGCCCTCGCGCTTCGTACCCTCGACCGACGAGGCTGGTTGCGCCTCTGTTGGCATCCCCAAGCGGCTCATCTCTGCATCGCTGCGCCGCCGCCGAAAGAACCCGATACCTTTACCTTTAGCGACCAACTGCGCCACCAACTCAAAGGTTTGGCGCTCGTGGCCATCGAACCCCTGGCACCCTGGGAACGCGCCCTAGACTTCCAATTCGCCCGTCGTCCCGGCGACCCAGTACGCTGGCATCTCTACGTGGAGATTATGGGTAAGTATAGCAACCTGGTGTTGGCCAACGCCGACAATCTCATCGTCACCGCTGCCCACCAAGTCACCGCGCAACAGTCCAGCGTCCGCCCCATCCTCACGGGACAGCCTTACGAACCGCCGCCAGCTCTCACCAGCGCCGTCCCGAGTTTAGAGGAACCGTTCGAGCGCTGGAAAGAGCGAATTTCCCTAGTCCCCAATTCCCTTCGCCGCAACCTGCTGAAAACCTATCGCGGACTCAGTTCGTCCCTCGTCCGCACCCTGGCCGCCGCCGCCCGTCTCGACGCCGAACGCAACACGGACGAGTTGGCGGATTCTGACTGGCAGCGGTTGTATGAGGTGTGGAAAAAGTGGCTGATTTGCCTGGAAAAAGAGCAGTTTCAGCCCGGTTGGACGGAAAACGGATATACGGTTTTGGGATGGGATTCGATCGAACCCGTCGAAGATCTCCAAACCCTCGTCGATACCTACTACAGCGATCGCCTCAACCGCCAGAGTTTCCAACAACTGCGCCACCAACTCACCCAAAAAGTCAGCAACGCCCTGACCAAATTACAAGTCAAACGCCAAACCTTTCTCGATAAATTACAACAGTCCGGCGATGCCGATCTGTTTCGCCAACAGGCGGATTTACTCATGGCACATCTGCACGAGTGGCAACCGGGCATGAAAGCGATCGAACTGGCGGACTTCGAGACCGGGGAACCCGTAAAACTGACCCTCGACCCCGAAAAAAATGCCGTACAGAACGCTCAGCACCTCTACAAGCGCCATCAAAAGCTCCGCAGGGCAAAAGACGCCGTTAAGCCCTTACTCGCCGATACGGAGGCAGAAATCCACTATCTGCAACAGGTGGATTCCGCCCTCTCGCAACTCGACGACTACCGCCACCCCGGAGATTTAATCGCCCTCGAAGAGATTCGCGACGAACTCGTCGAACAGAACTATCTTTCGCTTCCCCAACATCGCAGTCGCAACAGCGACGGAGAAGACAACTTCTACCACTACCGCACTCCCAACGGATTTGAAGTTCTCATCGGACGCAACAACCGTCAAAACGACTTACTCTCGTTTCGCATCGCGGGGGATTACGATCTCTGGTTCCACACCCAAGAAATCCCCGGAAGTCACGTTTTACTTCGTCTCAATCCCGGCGCCGTTCCCGACGAAACCGATTTGCAGTTTACCGCCAACCTCGCCGCCTACTACAGTCGCGCCCGAGAAAGCGACGCCGCCCCCGTCATCTACGCCGAACCGAAGTTTGTTTACAAGCCCAAAGGTGCTAAACCCGGAATGGCGATTTACAAACACGAAACGGTGATTTGGGGAAATCCCGGCGCAGTGGAGGAGATGAAGGGATGATGCGTTGATGAGATGATGCGTTGAGGGGATGGGGAGAGGGGAATCCGAGCCAAACTCAGCGATTCCATACTGAATTAAACCTCTCTCAAACTCTGCCTTCTCAATTCTCAATTCTCCAGGCTCAATTGTTGCAGTTTTCCCCGATCGATCGTCCAACAGCGATCGGCAATTTCGAGGAGTTCCCCCGCGTCGTGCGTCACCACCAACAAACTCCAATGTTGCTTGAGCTTACCCAACAACGCCACCAACTGACGACGCATCGACCAATCTAAACCCGCTGTGGGTTCGTCGAGAAGTAAAATTTGCGGTTGGCGGATGAGTTGAACCGCCAAGGCTAAACGGCGTTGCTGTCCGCCGCTGAGAGCGTAAGGCGACGCCTGAAGGGACAAATGAGCCAATCCCACCTCTTCCAAGGCGGCTTTAATCTGTTCCGAACCGATTTCGGGATGTCCGAGGCGCAACTCTTCGAGAATCGTATTTCCGCAGAAGTGGCGTTCGGGGAATTGAAACACTAACCCCGCCAGTTGGCGCAACTGTTCCGGAAGCAGTTCGCGATCGCGCCACAACACTTGTCCCGATGTGGGTTCGGCTAATCCCGAAATAATTTCCAACAGCGTCGTTTTCCCCGAACCACTCGGACCTATCGCCAACCCCAACTGTTGCGGTAAAATCTCGAAATTCACCGATTGCAGGATTTCGGTGTGACTGGCGGGAGGGTGGTATCTCAGATTTTTAATATGCAGCATGAAGAGATCGATCGCGCTTCACTTGAAAATCGCCAAACCACAGAATTAAAGGATATTTAAGATTGACTCGCCTGGTGATTGAGAGCGTATTCGCGAAAGCGGTCCATATCCGCTTGAATCGTGGATTCGACGACGCGCCCCAAAAACAGGTTATCCATGAGTTTTCCGACGATACCGGGAATCGCGTAAGCCACTGTCAAGCGAACGATACTTTCGCCGTGGCGATCGTAAAATCGCACCGCCCCCCGATTGGGCAACCCATCGACGGATTCCCACTGAATAATCTGATGGGGAATTACCCGCAACATCCGCGAGAGCCAACTAAACTCGAAACTGCGCGAGGCTAACCGCCACCGAGACAGCGACGGATCGTCTTCTAAAATATGAACCGAATCGATCCATTGCATCCAGCGGGGCATTTGTTCCAAATCCGACCACAGTTTCCAAACTTCCTCGATGGGAACTGGAACTTCCACTTGAACGCTATGTTCTAACCACTCTGCCATTTTAATAATTGATAATTGAGAATTGAGAATTGACGGGAAATAGGGAGCGAGGATCGGGGAACAGCGAACAGCGATCGGCGAACAGCGAACAGATTGCTCCTCATCACCTCCTCACCTCATCATCCCATCATCCCATCATCACCTCATCCCCTCATCTCCCTAACCAAACCGCTGGAGAATCGCATTGGCGGCGCGATTGCCGGAAATGGTGGCGCCTTCCATGCTATCGATGTAATCCTGTTGCGTGTAACTTCCGGCGAGGAAAAAGTTATCGATGGGCGTCACTTGCGGCGGACGATAGGGGTCCGTGGCGGGAGCTTCGCGATACAGGGATTGCGCCAGTTTGACGACACTGTACCAGGTCATGTTTAAATCGCGGGCGGAGGGGAACAGTTGCCGCACCTGTTCGAGGACGTGGTGGGCGATTTGTTCGTTGTTTTGTTTGATAAAGGGATCTCCCGGCGTCAATACCAGTTGCATCAGCGATCCTTGTCCCGGTTTGTAGTAGTCGCCAGGGCTGGTGAGGGCTAAGTCGGCGAAACAGGAGAAGTCGGCGTCGGGGGTGTAAAGGAGGTTGTCGAGTCCGGCGGCTTCTTGGAGTTGTTTGCGTTTTTCGGCGTCGTGGAGTTCTGTCACCCAGCCGTCGAAGCGCAGTTGTACGGTGGCGACGGGAACTGTATCGAGTTTATAGATATTGTCGAATTCAGACCATTTGCGCCACTCTTGGGGTAGCACTTTTTGAATTCCGGGTACGTCGCAGGCGAAGACGTAGGCATCGGCACTGACGATTTCTTCGCTGTCTCCGGCGGCGACAACGATGCCGTCGACGCGGGTTCTGTCGTTGGCTTCGCTGAATTTGATTTGACGGATGCGGCGGCGGGTGTGGATTTTCGCCCCCCGTTCTTCTAGGTAGTTCAGAATCGGTTGGTGGAGGTAGGTGTGGGGCGAACCTTCTAGCATTCGCAAGACGGAGGCTTCGCTACGGGCGGCGAAAAATTGGAAAATGGTTAGCATACACCGGGCGGAGATGTTTTCGGTGTCGACGAAGCCGAGGGCGTAGGCGATGGGGTTCCACATCTTTTGAAGGCTGCCGTCGTTGCCGCCGTGCGATCGAAACCAGTCGGCGAAGCTGATGCGATCGAGATCGCGAATGGTGTTCATCGCCCCGTCGAAATCTACTAAACCGCGCACGATGGGGCTGGTTCCTAGGGCGAGGGAGTTGCGCAGTTTGTCGTGAAGGGACAGTTGCGAGGTGGTGAAGAAGGCTTTTAAGCCGTTGAAGGGCGCCCCGGTGAAAAACCGGAAGTCCAGTTCTCCGACTCGTCCGCCTTGGTTGATGAAGGTGTGGGTATGTTCTTTGAGGCGCAGGTATTCCAGCGCCCCCACTTTCTCCATTAGGGCGAAGAGGTTGTAGTAACAGCCGAAGAAGACGTGCAACCCCATTTCGATATGGTTTCCGTCGCCGTCTACCCAACTGCCGACTTTTCCGCCCACGAACGGACGAGACTCGAAGATTTCGACTTCGTGTCCCGCGTCGGCTAGGTTGACTGCTGTGGCTAATCCCGCTAATCCCGCACCAGCGATCGCAACTCGCATTCTTCGTTTTTTCCCGAACGTTTTTCTTTACATCTTGTAATCTTACTGGAATTGTTGGGCAAATGCTGGCCGGTCACTCGATCGCGTTGCGGATTCCCGGCGATCGAACCCGGCGATCGCCCCCCGGTCGGCGGTTATCGCTTCTTCCAGGGCCTTTCCAGTCATTGATGCTGTTGGATGGGGACGCGACCCCAATCTAACGGTTGCGGCGAGAACTGGATTCGAGCCAGCCCATTTCTGCAATATTCCGGCTTGCTGACCGCACATCTCATTTTTTTGTGTCTCTATTTTTTTGATTTATTATAGCATAAAATTTATTTTTTATGCTATAATAAAAATGGTATTTTTATCAAAAAAATACATATAAAAATATCAAACAATTCCTCGAAAAATCCCCAATCGGTCAATGTCTGTATAAGATACCCGACATCTAAAATATGCCGGGTATCTTAACCTTGAGTCAGTCATCTCTACCGTAAAAAAACCTCTGTGTTCTCTGCGTATCTGTGGTGAACCCCACACTTCCGATTCTCGAAATTCCCATGAAATTAGCTCCTTGGCGAACCCATATTTCCGGCGCACTCCATCGAAATCGCAGTCTCATCTATTCGCGATATTTCCAACTGGCGACGGTGCGTCGAAACGGAACCCCAGCCAACCGAACCGTCGTATTTCGCGGATTTGAAACTCACAGCGATCGCCTACAAATCGTCACCGACAGCCGCAGCGAAAAAATCGAACAACTCCAACACAACACCAACGTCGAAGCCTGCTGGTATTTTCCCAAAACTCGCGTTCAATTTCGTTTTCAAGGAACAATTGAAATTGTCGATTCCGAGGGTTCTGATGAAGCACTCAACGCCGCAAGACGTCAAGTGTGGGAAACCCTATCCGACGCAGCGAGATCGGGATTTGCCTGGCCGAAACCGGGGGCAGAGCGATCGCCTTCTGAGGCCTTTGAGGTCGATCCGCCCAATCCGGAAATACCTCTTGATAGCTTTTGTTTACTACTTCTCGACCCTTGCCGCGTTGAGTTTCTTGCCTTACGAGGCGAACCTCAAAATCGGTGGATTTACGATCGCCAACCCAATGGAACTTGGACGGAACGAGAAGTCAATCCCTAGTGCGTTCTGGATAAAAAAGGCTCTTCGCCGTTTAGGGTGACAGAAAAACTGACTTCACGAGATTTCAGGGGTTTTGGCTCTCGATTCTCCAGGTATTTGTATTTTGCTATACATTTTCCCCCGCAAACGGCGGAGACCCATAAAAAAATGAATCCCTCGGGGGCGTCAGATACCGGAGACATCCAGAGTCCGCACTGAGATAAGCCTCGTAAAAAGCGGTTAACTGTAACGTTTCTCGCGGGTTTAGTCGGTCATCATCCCCACCAAAAGATGGCAAGATTACAGTAGCGTCTCAGTAGAAATTGAGGAAAGTCAGTTGGCGTTTGAAGAACTGTTTCAGACGATTGAAGAATTAGTGATGTGTCATTCGCCCAGTGGCGACGAACGGGAGATCGATCGCCTGTTGCTCGATCGCTTCGCCGCCTGTGGCGTCGAAGTCTGGAAAGACGAGGCGGAAAACGTCATCGCCAAGATTCCGGGGCAGAATCCCGATCGCGCCATTGCGATTACGGGACATAAAGACGAAATCGGCGCGATCGTCAACGATATCGAACCGAACGGGCGCGTCAACATCCGCAAACTGGGCGGTTCGTTTCCCTGGGTCTACGGAGAAGGTGTCGTCGATCTCCTCGGCGATCGCGCGACCATACCGGGAATCCTCAGTTTCGGTTCCCGTCATATTTCCCACGAATCCCCGCAAAAAGCCTTACAAAGCGAGGTGGCGTTGAATTGGGAAGACGCCTGGATCGAAACTAAGCGATCGCGCGAACATCTCGATTTAGTGGGCGTGCGCCCCGGAACCCGCGTCGTCGTGGGGAAACACCGCAAACACCCCTTTCGCATCGACGATTACATCACTAGTTACACCCTCGACAACAAAGCCTCCGTCGCCATTTTGCTGGCGTTAGCCAAACGGGTGAAAAACCCGCTGATGACAGTGTATTTGGTCGCCTCGGCGAAAGAAGAAGTCGGCGCCCTCGGTGCCTTGTACTTTACGAATCGCACCCGCCTCGACGCCCTCATCGCCTTGGAAATTTGCCCCCTCGCCCCGGAATATCCCATCGAAGACGGAGACGTTCCGGTGTTGCTGTCTCAAGACGGATACGGTATTTACGATGAATGGTTGAACGCCCGATTGCAGGCGGCGGCGCAAGAAGCGGAGGTGCCGCTACAACAGGCGGTGATTCGCGGCTTTGGTAGCGACGGATCGATCGCCATGAAATTCGGCCACGTCGCCAGAGCCGCCTGTTTGGGCTTCCCCACCCAGAATACCCACGGTTTCGAGATCGCTCATTTAGGGGCGATCGATCGCTGTATTCAAGTCCTGGCCAGCTATTGCCAAGCTGTGTGACGGTCGTCCTCAAAAATTCTAGAAAAAATTTCGGTTTGGGGGTTGACAGCACCAGATAGATTGGTTAATTTAGTAAAGGCTCAAGCGATTTCGCCACGAGCGTAATTCGCCGACGCCAAACAAAATACCTGCCCCCATCGTCTAGAGGCCTAGGACACCTCCCTTTCACGGAGGCGACGGGGATTCGAATTCCCCTGGGGGTATTTTTAGCGAATAGGGAAGAGGGAAGAGTGGCAGACATGCTTCCATCTTCCCTCTTTTGATAGTTATGTTAAGTGTGTTGAGAGTGTTTCAGAAAAAACCCTTGATTATATAGTAATGCCATTTGTTTGATTGGTGGCAAAATCCACGATCGCTCAAGGGCTGTGCGAGATCTGAAGAGAAGAATTGAATGAAAGCGGGTGATTATTCTGAAGTGTCTGAAGAGCTGATACAGTTCGAGGTTGGAAGGCGTTCGATCGCAACAGTTTTCTCTCTCTCGATCTTGAATTTTAGGTTCGTTTTCACGCGATCGCTTTGACTTTAACATTCTTTTTTAAGACAAGCGATATAATCGACTTTTGTTCCCTAATTTTCCATAGCGTACTCTAGAATTTTGAGGAATTTTATAGCGTTTTTTTTAATCTGCAAATCGTCAGGAATTCGGCATATCTAAATAACGGTATACCCGAAACTGAGGCTTGTCCAGAGACCGGGTTTCTCTAAGTGGATATTTGGGTAACTTTGAGATGCACCCTAAGACCCTAAATTAAGGGTTTAGACCGGACATCAACTTAGTGTATTACCTCAAACTCCAAAAAACAAAAATTTTGAGTCAAAAAATAAAGTAACAAATCAAAAGAAATATAACTTTATTGTGTAATACTTAAGGTGTCGATTATCGTCGAACGCTGTTCGTAAAATGTCGAAGCTCTGGAATCTCCCCCGTCGCACCGCCTTAGTTATCTTAGCCCTTTTTACCTTTTTTCTCGTCCTCATCATTGGAATTTGGCAGGTGTGATCGAGCGATCGCCTCTATATCGCCATGTTAGCCTCCACCAGCGGCGATTACGCCAGTGGCGGCGAGGAAATGGTTCGCGGGACTCAAATGTATCTCGACGAAGTGAATCGAGCCGGAGGCATCCACGGAAAACCCGTCGAACTGCTCGTGTTTGACGACGAAGGGGATATAGAAGTCGGACGGCAACAGGCGCAAAAAATCGCCGCAGACGATCGTATTCTGTTGGCGTTGGGGCCTTATTTTAGTTCCATTGCCCTCGAAGCGGGAAAAATTTACGATTCGGTTAATTTACCCGCCGTAACTGCCACGGCACAAGCCGACGAAGTCACGGAAAACAACCATGGGTTTTTCCGCGTTCTTTTTAATACGAGTAAAGAAGGAGTATTACTGGCAAATTACGTTAAAAAAATCCTCGATCGAGAGACTGTCACAATTATTTTTGACGGGAGCGATACTTGGAGTTCGTCTTTAGCGACCAGCTTCAAAAATACCTTTCGAGGGTTAGAAGGAAGACTGAATTATCAGTGGGACATTCACCCTTCTTCTGAAGCAACCGAAAATCTGTCAGACCGCATCGACCAAATCTTAAGTGAAATTTCAGAAATCGATCCAGAATCTATTGGAACGATCGCTTTATTTACGAAAACTACAGATGCCGCAAAAATCCTCATTCAACTCAGGAGGTCGGGGGTCGATTCTCCCATCATCGGCGGCGACTCCATCGCGGAACAGACATTTTTAACAGAATTACAACACTATCCAGAAGCACAAGCCCAACCGGGTTATTTTTCTGATGGAATTTACGCAACATCTCCCTTAATTTACGATATTTCAAACGAAGCTGTTCAAGAATTTCGCAATCAATTTATCGAAAAATATCAACAAAATCCCACCTGGATCGCTGCCTTATCTTACGACGGTGCAAAAGTGGCGATCGAAGCCATCAAACGGGCTAACGCCAGCGGCGATCGCAAACAAGTTTTGCAAGAACGAAAAGCGATTCGCCAGATGCTATCTGACACGAACGCAGCCGACAAAGGCGTGACGGGATTAAACGGCAGTCAGTTGTACTTCGATCGCCAGCGTAACATCCCTCGTCCCATTGCCATGGGCTTGTTCGATCGCCAAAACTTTATTTCAGCCCCCATTCAACTTCAACCCATCCGAAATTGGCAAAGTCTTCCCAATTTAGAAGAGCAAGTCGAACGAGGTGACATCGTCCGTATTAGTGGCGAATATTCTTACCTCACTCACGTCGTTTATACCGGAATGGATATCAACGAAATCTCTAATTTAGATTTAAAACGGGAAACTTACATTGTCGATTTGTTTTTGTGGTTCCGCTACCAAGGTTCTCCCGAGTTAGAAAAAGTTGAATTTTTAAATTCCGTCGAACCCATCGAACTGGACGAGCCAATTTACGAGTCCTATCGAGACCGACTAACAACTCGATCCTACCGTATCAAAACCCAATTTGACGGAAATTTTGATTTTCGAGATTATCCCTTCGACACGCAAGAACTCACGATTAAATTTCGCCATGCTAATTTAACCCGAAACCATGTTATTTACGTTCCCGATTTAGTCGGAATGAAAAACCCCGATCGAAAAGAAATTATCCGCAAGTTTCGGCGTAGCGAAGTGTTCGCCTCTATCGATAACTGGGGATTAAAAGATGCCCGTTTTTTTGAGAATATCGCGAACGACTATTCGACTCTCGGAAATATCGATATGGTGGATTTAGATTCCGGTATCGATTACTCCCAATTTAATACCGTCATTCAAATCGATCGAAGCTCCTTAAGTTTTAGTATCAACAACCTTTTGCCCTTAGCCTGTTTTCTTTGGATTTTATATATTTTCCTGTTCTTTCCCTTTGCGAAATTTTCTGCGGAATCGGTCAGTGGAATTTTGCTGAGCGTCGTCTTCTTTCATATCGGACTCAAATCCGAACTTCCTGAAGGAATCGGCTATATCGTCGCTTTGGACGTCATTTTTTATGTAATTTACGGTTTGATTGCCACTCAAGTGGTCTTAGTGTTAACGGTCGTCAAATTTCAAGACAATAAAAATCGGCGTCGCAACCTCAAACAGCTCGTGCGAGGATTTCGCGTCATCTTTCCCCTATATTTGCTGGCCGCCAGTTTTACAGTCGGTTGGTACTACGATATTATTTCGCCCGATAACTGGCTCTACGCCCTACGAACCACCCCAGAACCGAACGTTCAAGCGACGATCGAACAAGCGACCCAGACAGAAGAAGAAGTAACGCTTTTAAACTTCGCGACCTGGAAAGTTGAATACGATCGAGACTTGAAAGACCTCTTCGATCGTTTTTACGAACAACATCCTCAAGTCGAAATTCAACATCTTTCCGCCCCTTACTCCAATTACGGTACCGCCCTCACCAATCAATTCAAAAAAGGCGTTGCGCCGGACGTCATGTTTTTACGACCCTACACCCTCGATCGAGAACTGTTTTATCGCGGCGATCTCGCCGATCTCAGCGACTTTCCCAATTTACAAAATGCCTATTCTCCGACATCTCTAGACCCTTGGACGACGGAAGACGGCCAAATTTACGGTCTGCCCCTCAGTGCAGTGGTTCACGGCATTTTCTACAATATCGATCTGTTCGAACAACTGAACCTGGAAGTTCCCCAAACCTGGGAAGACTTGCTGGAGACGGCTCAAATCCTGAAAAATTTCGGCATCCCACCCTTTTCCAACAGCTTCGGTAACGCGGCCTTCGATCTCGACGATCGCATTTTTACCGCTCTCGTTCCCAACTTTACAGGAGGCCGCGAGGGACGACTGGCTTACGAAGGGGGCGATCGCTGCTTTAACGACGAAGGAGTTGTCGCCACCTTCGAGGCGATCGCCGAACTTCAACCCTATCTCGATCCGACCAACCGTCCCCTATTTGAAAGCGTCAATCGCTTTATCAACGGAGAAGCCGCCATGTTAATCAGCGGTTCCTGGGAATTGAAAGACTTTGAAGCCGCCGACGCCCCCTTCGAGTGGAGTGTCTTCGCCGTTCCGCCCCCAGCCGGACAACCGGGATACACAATCGTTCATCCTGATTTCGCGGTGGGACTCAACGCCCACTCTCCTCATCTCGAGGAAGCGAAAGACTTTCTGCAATGGTTGATGACGCCCGAAGCCGCCGACTTCATCACCAACCGCCTGGCTGGAAACTTCGCCCTCCACCGAGCCAAGCCGGAGGTTCGCAACCCCCACGCTCAGGCGTTTCTGGCCTTGAGTCGCGATCGCGAAACTGACGTTCGTTAGACCTATCCCAAACTTCACGACAAAATTCCCGGCGGCCATACTCTCACCAAAGAAGGTTCGATGGCAGTTCTGAGGGGGGAAATGACGCCCCTGGAAGCCGCCAACCACCTGCAACGGGGTTTAGCGGAGTGGTACGAACCTGCCCAGGTATGCGGGATGCAGTGAGGAGGGGTTTCTAGGAACTGGCCAACATCGCCGTTCCATACGCCGCCTCAGTTTGCGCCGATACCGTCACCGGAACCCCCAAGCGATGCTGTCGTAATCTTGTCCACGCCGGGTTTTTCGCCCCGCCGCCAGCGGTGTACACCCGCGTTAACCGACTCGCCCCCAACTCCTGCAAAAGCCCGTACCCTCGGGCTTCAATCCGTGCCATACTGTCGAGCAACCCGTGGAGAAACGCCACTGAATCCTCGGGTTTTGGTTCCAGTCGCGGCGGGTACTGGGGATCGCTGACGGGAAAGCGTTCCCCCGGTTCGCACAGGGGATAGTAGTCGAGGGGACTTTCGGAGGTGGGGATGCGATCGCTCAAATGTTGCAACTCCGCTTCGCTGAAAAACTGTTTCAACACCGCCCCTCCGGTATTCGAGGCGCCTCCGGCTAACCACAAATTCCCCAAGCGATGGCTGTAAATTCCGTATGGCGCTGCGTCGATGCGGGTTGTGCTGAGGAGTTTCAACACTAATGTCGAACCGAGAGAGGTGACGGCTTCGCCGGGAGAACTCGCCCCGCTGGCGAGAAAGGCGGCGATGCTGTCGGTGGTTCCCGCGCAAACGCGACAGTTTGGGGAAATCCTGAAGCGGCGAGAAATGTTGGAAGTGATGAGATCGATCGCCGTTCCCGGTTCCACGACGCGGGGAAGTTTTGGGGCGGGGAAGTTCAGCCACTGGGGATATTGGCAAATTTCGGGATCGTAGCCGAGTTTGAGGGTGTTGTGATAGTCGCTGATTCCGAGTTTTCCGTGGAGGAGGAAACTCAGCCAATCGGCTTGATGGAGGAAATAGGTGCTGGGGGAAGGGTTGAGATGGCGGCGAAACCAGATGAGTTTACTCAATCCGGAGGTGGCGCTGAGGGCGGGATGGTTCGCGGGGGCGATCGATCTGACTTCCGCTGCGACGGCTTTTCCCCGGTTGTCGTGATACAACAACGGTTCGGTGATGGGGTTTCCCCTCTCGTCGCAGAGAAATACCGTCGCGGAGGTTCCGTTGAGGGCGATCGATCTCAAATTTTGTCGAATTTCGAGGGGGATGCGATCGAGCAGTTCCCACAATCCCTCACGCCAAGTGTCGCAGGTTTGGGCGGTGAAGTCGATACGGGCGTCTGCTGCGATGGTTTTCTCAGCGTCGATGGCGATCGCTCTCGCCCCGGAGGTTCCGAAATCGATTCCTAGATAAAATGTCATCGATGGCGTGGTCTGGAGTTGTCGCGTATCCACAACGACATCGTATCTTGGAGTTGAGAACCTGATGCTTCACGCCCCGCTGTGACTTCTCCCCCTCTCCACTTCACCGTCGCCATCTGTACCTATAACGGCGAAAGTCGTTTACCCTCGGTACTCGATCGCCTCTGTGACTGTGCGGCGGAAACTCCAGACTCCCTCACCTGGGAAATCCTGGTAATCGACAACGCCAGTACCGACAACACCCCCCAAATTATCGATCGCTATCGCCACAAACTCCCCCTTCGCCGCATCTGCGAACCCCAACGGGGACTCGCTTTCGCCCGACATCGCGCCATCGTTGAAGCCAAAGGGGAATTTGTAGGATTCCTCGACGACGACAACCTCCCCGAAGCCGATTGGGTGACGCAAGCGATCGCCTTCGGACGAGAAAATCCCACAATCGGGGCTTACGGAAGTCGCATCCTTCCGGAATACGCCGCCACACCGCCGGAAAATTTCCAACGCATCGCCCCCTTTCTCGCCATTGTCGATCGCGGTTCGCAACCGTTGTTTTACCCTCCCGAAAAGAAACTGCTTCCCCCTGGGGCGGGTTTGGTGGTTCGTCGCGACGCCTGGTTAGCCTGCGTTCCCGAACAGTTAGTTCTCGTCGGAAGAACCACCCAAAAAGCGATCGCCGGAGAAGACTTAGAAGCTTTACTGCACCTCCAACAGTCAAAATGGGAAATCTGGTACAACCCCACCATGCGAGTTCGCCATCTCATCCCCGCGTCTCGTCTCCAACCGGAGTATCTCCTCAATCTCATGGAAGGAATCGGCTTGAGTCGCTACCGAACCCGGATGTTGAGTTTTCCGGCGATATTACGTCCGTTCGCCCTCGTCGCCTACTCTCTCAACGACTGTCGCAAAATCCTGCGCCACCTTATTAAATATAGAAGAACGCTTAAAACCGATCTCGTCGCCCGCTGCGAAATGCGTTTATATACATCCAGTTTTTACAGTCCAATTTATTTTTTACGAGAAACCCTCTCTCGTTAATCCCAATCCTAACGTTTCCCGCTTCACTGTCAATGTCTCCCCCCCTTTCCTCCTCTCCATCTCCCGATTTCACCGTCGCTATTTGTACTTACAACGGAGAAACTCGCCTTCCTGAAGTTCTCGACGCTCTCCAGCAGCAGGAAGGAACGGAGGATATCGCCTGGGAAGTGTTGGTGGTGGACAACAACAGCGACGATGGGACGCCGGATGTGGTAAACCAGTATCGTGTCAATCAGTATCGTGAAACTTGGCCGCGATTGCGGTACGTTCGGGAATTGAAACAGGGTACGGCTTACGCCAGACAACGGGCGATCGCAGAAGCCCAAAGTCCCGATTTGGTGGGGTTTCTCGACGATGACAACATTCCGGCGTCTGACTGGGTGCGTCAAGCTTACGAGTTTGGCTGTCAACATCCTAAAATTGGGGCCTATGGGGGAAATATTCGCGCTAAATTAGATATCGAACCGCCGGAGTATTTCGATCGCATCAAAATTCTTTTGGCGGTGTACGATCGAGGAGATAAACCCTTTTGTTACGCCCGCGATCGCAAACCGCGCATCGTTCCCGCCGCCCCCGGTTCGGTGGTGCGGAAACAGGCTTGGCGGGATTGCGTTCCGCCGCGATTGCTGTTACAAGGACGAGACGAGAAAAATTGCACTTATATCGGGGCTTGTGAGGATTTGGAAACGCTATTTTACATTCAAAACAGTTCTTGGCAAATTTGGCACAATCCCCAGATGACCGTGTTTCACCATATTCCACCCCATCGCCTTCAACGGAAATATCTCCTCAAAATTGCCCGAACTTCCGGTTTGTCGAATCACGCGCTTCGCACGGCTCGACTGTTTCCCAAACGTCGGTTTTTGATGTTTTTTTTAATGCCGATTTATTTACTTTCAGATGGATTAAAAGCTATCGTTTTTTGGTTTAAATATCGGAAAGAGATTCAAAATAATTTTGAAAAAGATATTCCAAAAGCCTGTGAGTTTCAATCTCGTATTGGTCGGTTTTTAAGTCCGTTTTTTGTTCGGTTGTAATTCCCAGTCTAATTTTTAGTATAATTTTCAGTATAATTCCAAGTTTGTCGAGAGCCGTTATGAAAATTGCTTACGTCACCATGTACGACGTTCTCGATCGCGAAAGCTGGCCGAAAACCCAGTTGGGAATGTGTCAGGCTGGGTATTCGATCGCCCAAAATTTAGCAAATTTAGGATGTGCGATCGAGTACGTGGGAGGACTACAAAAAAAACGGTCGATCGTCACCAAATTAAAATGGGAATTTTATCGGCGATCGCAAAATCGAGACTATTATCGCTGGGCGGAACCCGCAATCGTCAAAGATTTCGCCCAACAGATCGATCGACAACTGCAATCTCTCGATTTCGACGTAATTCTCTGCGGCGAAAATTCCCTACCCCTCGCCGATTTAGAAGTCTCTAAACCGCTCGTTTTATGGACGGACGCCCCCTTATCGGCACTCATTAATTATTATCCCTACTTAAGTAATATTTGTCAAGAAACCCGAGACAATATTTATACCTTTGAAAAACGCGCCCTCGACCGCTGCCAAACGGTAATTTACGCCTCAAAATGGGCGGCGCAAAATGCCATCGAAACCTACAACCTTCCCGAAAGTAAAGTTCGCGTAGTTCCCTGGGGCGCCAATTGGGACGTACCGACAACGCGGCAGGAAATCGAACTGGAAATTTCGCGGCGATCGAGCCAATCTTGCAAACTCTTATTTTTAGGAGTTGAATGGAACAGAAAAGGCGGAGATATCGCCTTAAACGTCACGCGAGAACTCAACCGAATGGGATTACCCACCACGTTAACAATTGCGGGAGGCCCTCCCACCTCACAACTCCCAGAGTTCGCCAAATACGTCGGTTATTTAAAGAAAAACACAAAATACGGACGAGACACCCTACAAATTCTCCTCGAAACCTCCCATTTCCTAATCCTTCCCACACAAGCCGAATCCTATGGGATGGTATTTTGTGAAGCTCACCAATTCGGATTACCTTGTTTAACCACCAATGTCGGCGGCGTTCCCTCCATCGTACAACATGGCGTCACCGGATTTACACTTCCCAAAGATGCCGATATTTCTCACTATTGCGACGCAATTTTTAAAACATTTAACGATTCGAGCGGATATTATAAAATGGCAATAGCAGCCTTCGATCGATACGAAAAACTATTGAACTGGCAAAGTGCTTGTCAAACTGTCAAGGGAATCTTAAAAAACTTAATATAAACACTAGATCCCCGGCATCTTGAAGATGCCGGGGATCTAGCTCAATTCAGCAAAGTATATATCAAACTTTCAAGCTAAAAAATTAAATCTCAATGCCAAATCTCGCCTATCTAACCGAATTCGACCTCAAAACCTTCAATCCCAAACATTGTCCGCGAGACAAACTAGGACATTGGGGAAAATGTCATCGAATCTATCGCGCCCTCAACCATCCCAAAACCCCAATTTTCCCCGTCGGAAACCTCAATAAAACCCGAGAACATACCGCCATTATTCCAAAACTCAAACGGCGCGTTTATCAAAACCTCTTCAAAACCCAATATTTACCCTGGACAGAACCGGAATTCAACCGAGAATACGCCCGACAATTCCAAGAAAAACTAAATAGACTCAATAGAAATATTGATATTATCTTAACCTCAGACAGTAACCTAATCGCCTATCTCGACAGTCCCAAACCCTTCGCCATTTGGACAGATACCCCCTACGCCGGACTCATCAATTTTTATCCAAATTATCAAAACCTCTGCCGCGAAACCCAAAACCAGCTTTACCAAATGGATAAACTGGCATTAAACAAATGTCAATGGATATTTTTCGCCTCAAACTGGGCGGCAAACATTGCCATAAAAACCTATCAGCTTCCTCCCCAAAAAATTCATATCGTTCCGTTTGGCGCAAATTTCGACTTTAACCCTAAATTTGAAGATGTCGAAGCGGCGATCGCATCCCGTCCGCCAACCCCTTCCCCACAAACCCCCTGCAAACTGCTATTTCTCGGCGTCAACTGGATTCGCAAAGGGGGAAACCTGGCGCTCCAAGTCGCCAAAACCCTGAATCGAAACGGAATCCCCACCGAACTAACCATCGCCGGATGTCGTCCCCCCACAGACGAACCGCTTCCCGACTTCGTTCGCTGCGTGGGATTTCTCGATCGAACCCTAGAGATCGATCGTCAAACCCTCCATCGCCACTTCGCCGAATCTCACTTCCTCATACTCCCCTCCACCGCCGAATGTTACGGTCACGTTTTCTGCGAAGCCAACGGTTTCGGCGTTCCCTGTCTCGCCAGCAACGTCGGCGGAATCCCCACCGTGATTCGCGACGGAATCAACGGAAAAACCTTCCCCCGCCACGCTTCCCCCTCCGACTACTGCAACTTCATCGCCGAAGTCTTCTCCACGCCAGACAGCTATCGTCACTTCGCCTTATCCGCCTTCAAAGAATACCAAACCCGCCTCAACTGGGATGTCGCAGCGAAGCGGGTTCGGGAGATATTGATAAGGAGATGACGAGATAAGGAGATGAGGCGGTGGGTGTGACGCGGCCGAAAAATTCGGCTGAAATCCGCTCAAGGGAATATGACCGATATACTACCGCGTCACACACCGCCTCCGATGCCTTCTCCCGAGAAAAACCCATTAAACCGCTTGGTTCGTCAACTGAGTGAGAACTTGGTTCGATCGACTCACGAACTGCTTCATACCCTCCGCGTCGAAGCCTTTCTGAGACATCAACGCCAAATCGTAAACGTGATGACAAATCAAATTCGCCAACTCCGCAGACGGCGAACTTCCCTCAGAAACGATCGCTCCCTGACTCAACGCCGCCAGATTTTGAATCATCGGATGAGAAGTGTTCACCACCAAAATATGCTCTTCGGGAAACTCCGCCTTTTCCTGTTGTAGCATCGCCGTCATATCCCGCAAACGACGCATGGCTTCCGGTAACAACACCATCGCCGGAGGCGTACCTTGAGGATCGTCAGCTTTCAGCGATTCCGTCCGAACCGTCAATTTCGGCTTGTTCAACGCTTTCTCGAACAGTTCCTTAATCTGTTCGCTGCGGGTTTTGTTGGTGTTAGGATCGACGATTTCCGTATCTTTGTCTTGGCTGACGAGATTTTCATCGAGTTCCGAATCCACCCGAGAAAACTTCACATCCGATCGATCGCGTTCCAAATACCCAATAAAGTGCGTATCGATGAACGAATCGAGATAGAGAACTTCCAAACCTTGGCTCTTGTGAAGTTCCACATACGTCGCTTGCGACGCCGGATCGGTACAATAATATACCCGGTTTTCGTGGCGTTTCTGGTTCCGTTCGAGGTACTCGTCTAACGTGGTGTAAGACTCGCCGTCGTAGACGATACCACCTTCCGCCGAAACATCCTGCCAAGCATCCCCTTCCGTTTCCACTTGAACGGTAGGTTTCTCCTCAGTATTCCCGCTTAAATTCGCCGTCGTCCGATAAATTAGAATATCTTCGACTTGCTTTTTAAACTTCTCGTCGTTGATATATCCGAACTTGACAAACGTACCCAAATCTTTCCAGCACTTCACGTACTGGTCTTTATCCTCTTTGTAGAGTTCTTTGAGTCGATCGGCAACTTTCTTCGCGATGAAATCGGCGATTTTACGAACCTTGCGATCGACCTGCAACGCCGACCGAGAAACATTGAGGGGAATATCGGGACTGTCGATGACGCCGCGCATCGGCATCAAGAACTTGGGAACGATTTCCTCGCAATGGTCGCTAACGAAAACCTGGTTGCAGAACAATTTAATATTGCCCTGGGTGACATCGACATCCGGTTTCAGTTTGGGGAAATAGAGAATGCCGTTAATCTCAAACGGATAGTCCGTTTTCAAGTGAACCCACAGTAGCGGTTCATCTTGGAACGGATACAAATAGCGGTAAAACTCCAGATAGTCTTCATCGCTGAGATTTTGAGGAGACTTGCGCCAAATCGCCGGTTGTTGGTTGAGAATTTCCCCTTCAAATTCGATGGGGACTGGCATGAAATCGCAATAGGTTTTCACCAATTGGCGAACCCGTGCCGATTCCAGATATTCCGTTTCCTCATCTTGCAGCGTCAGGGTGACGGTAGTGCCGACTTCCGATCGATCGCTGTCCGTCAACTCGAATTCCGGCGAACCGTCGCAAGTCCAGTGAACCGCCTGTGCGCCGTCTTTGTAAGAACGCGTATCGATTTCGACAGTTTTGGCCACGATGAACGAGGAATAAAACCCGAGACCGAAATGGCCGATAATCGGTTGGTCTGCGCCGCCTTGATATTTTTGCACGAATTCTTCGGCACTGGAGAAGGCGACCTGGTTGATATATTTTTTCACCTCTTCGGCAGTCATCCCGATTCCCGTATCGGTGACAGAGAGGGTTTTCTTATCTTTATCGACAGTAATGGTAATTTTAGGATTGTCCGTGTCGCCGTTGTATTCTCCCGCAAACGCCACCATTTTTAACTTCTCGATGGCATCGACGGCGTTGGAGACGAGTTCCCGCAAGAAAATCTCATGTGCGGAGTAGAGAGATTTCTTGATGATGGGGAAGATGTTCTCGGTATGGATTGTAATGTTGCCTTTTTCGAGGACAGTCATAGTACCGTTAGATGAAGGTGAACGTCGCTTCGATCTTTATCTTCTGGGATTTTCGGCCGTTAAGCTTCAGGCGTTCTCCGTCCCCATCGATTCGGTTTTCCCTACCTTTTCCTTAAAATGAGGCCATCGCCGCGTTAGGCGTCGCCGTGGCGGGGAGGGGAAGAAGGAAGATCGACGTAGAG